>NZ_JAEQCX010000021.1:0-151686 GCF_020738035.1 Microcoleus sp. PH2017_28_MFU_U_A | reverse complement strand
AGCCGACTCCCTTGGGTGAAGCAGGAAGCAGACCCTTCAAGAGCAATCTTGATTGAATAGTGAGACTTGAGAAAGTTTAGCTAAGTTTTGTGTAGCAGCAACCTCAATCAGGGTTATGTGGCTTCGTGAGTTATTGCCTCAATCCCAAATGCCCGAATCCCTCCGATCCAGCCAACTCTGGTAAATCCGCGTGCATCCACTGCGGGTCTGAACTTTTGTTGCAAGGTAGATATCGGCTAGTCGCGCCTCTCGGAGGCGGTGGCTTTGGCAGAACATTTGAAGTGGACGACAACGGCGCCCGAAGAGTGCTCAAAGTCCTGCTGAAAGAACATCCCAAAGCTGTAGAACTGTTTAAGCAAGAAGCCGACGTATTGGTCAGGCTGAGACATCCAGGTATTCCAAAGGTCGATCGCGACGGTTATTTTACATTTTCGCCAGCTCACAGCACAGAGTCTTTTCACTGTCTGGTGATGGAGAAAATTGCTGGGGCCAATTTGCAAGACTGGCTGAAACATCGGGGCCGCCCGATCAGTCAAGAACAAGCTCTGAACTGGCTCAAACAACTGTCGGAAATTTTAGACCAAGTTCACCGACTCAACTATTTTCATCGGGATATCAAGCCGCACAATATTATGTGCAAGCCGAACGGGCAGCTAGTGCTCATTGACTTCGGGACTGCTCGGGAAGTGTCGGCGACTTATTTCGCTAAGGTGGGCCAGGGGCAAAATGTCACTGGTATTGTTTCCCCTGGCTATACCCCGCCCGAACAAACTAATGGCAAGGCTGTTCCGCAGTCGGATTTTTTTGCTCTGGGGCGCACTTTTGTTTATTTGTTGACTGGGAAGCCACCGACTGCGTTCCCAGAGAACCCCCGCACGGGCAGATTAATGTGGCGCAAAGGAGCTCCTCAGGTTTCCGACCCCTTGGCTAATGTCATCGATTACCTGATGGCGCCTTTTCCCGGAAATCGACCTCAAAGTCCGCAGATGGTTTTGCAGTGCTTGGAGGAAATTAATCTTGACGGTGCGGAAACTCAGTTACCAACTCAGTTGCCGACGACGGGACAAACTAAAATTCGCGGAACTTCCGGGGTGTCTGGGGCGACGAAGCAGACTTCCATCAACCGCCTCAAACCTCTGAATTCTGGTGGCTTGAACCAGTCGGAGCAAGAGGTTTTAGATTGGAAAAAGAAGTTGGTGGCGGGCGCTGCTGTTTTGATGCTGGGTATTGGCGCGTCTCAAATTTATGGTTCGATGCGTTACGGGGTGTTTCCGGCAAATCCGTTGTGGCTGCTTTCTAGTTTGCCTAGCAGTCAGTTTTTGCAAAGAAGTTTGGATAATGTCGGAAGTGTAAATGCGATCGCCCTGTCGCCGGACGGTCAAACTTTGGTCAGCGCCAGCTTTGGGACGATTAGAATTTGGAATCTGAAGACGGGACGCCTGGTGCGGACTCTGAATCCGGTGCATTCTAAAAAATCGGTTAGCACGCTAGCGGTGAGCCCGGACAATTCGACTTTGGCCAGCGGCGGCAATGACAATAATGTGATTTTGTGGGATTTGAAGACGGGGCGGCGGGTGCGGACAATTCCTGCTCACAAAGCCCCTGTCAACGCGATCGCCTTCAGCAGCGACGGTCAAAATCTGGCTAGCGGGAGCGATGACAAAACTGTTCGCTTGTGGAATGTCAGAACCGGCAGCAGGTTGCTGACTTTGACCGGTCACACCGGAGGAGTAAACGCGATCGCTTTGAGCCGGGACGGTCAAACTCTCGCTAGTGGCAGTGAGGACAAGACTGTGCGTTTGTGGAATCTTGACACCGGAGAAGTCAGAAGAATTATCACTGGCCACGGGGGTGCGGTTAATGCTGTGGCTTTTAGCCCGAACGGTCAAGTTGTGGCTAGCGCTAGCAGCGACAATACGATCCGTTTGTCGAACGTGCAAGACGGGAAGCGCACTCGCACTTTTAAAGGCCATTCGAGCTGGGTGAGGACGATCGCCTTTAGTCCCGACAGTCGCACTTTGATCAGTGGGGGCGGAGATATTATAGTGTGGGATTTGAAGACGGGGAAAGAAAGAAACACTCTTTCTGGTCACGGCCAGTTTGTGAATTCTGTGGCTATTTCTAGAGATAACAAGACTTTGGTCAGCGGCAGTCCCGATCGCACGATTAAGATTTGGCGAATGCCTTAGTCAGTTGTTATTGGTTATTAGTTATTGGTTATTAGTTATTTGTGATTAGAAGAGTGCAAATAACTAATAATCAAGTAGCAATTATATCATCTCTGGTGAATTAACCATCATATAATTGAAGGGTATTTTCAGCTTTTCCCCTATCTTTAAACAGAGAAGAAATCTTCAGTGCCGATGAAATTGGGAGGAACGCCTGTCAAAAATGCTAAAACTTCACCGCTGCTGGCTACTCCAATTAATGTGCCGTTCATTCCAGCAGAAATTGATAGTTGTCCGAAGGTCAAACCATTAATTAATTGAATGGTATCTTGGCCGTTGGCAAAATCAGAGATGGTATCAATTCCCAACCCCGTACCTAAAACAAATACATCGTTGCCCAAGCCGCCGACGAGATTATCGTTGCCCAAACCGCCGTTGAGGGTGTCAAAACCTTTGCCGCCAGACAGGATATCGTTGCCGTCGCCGCCATTTAAGACATCATTAGCCCGCAAACCGGTCAGCACGTCATCACCTTCCAAACCGTTGATGATATCGTTGCCACTTGTGCCAGTCAGGTTGTCGTTGCCGAGAGTGCCGTTGATGACGTTTGGAGTGCTGCTGGTGTCAGCAACAAAAATGTCGTCTGTATTGTTAGTATCCCCCGGCACTACGTTGGAGGGAGATGCATAAAACGCCACAAACCGCCCGTCGGCTGAGATGGAGGGATTACCTCCCTCCTCCGGATAGCCTGCTGAGTCAAAAGAGACGTTGGTGGTGGTATTGGTGAGCGTGTCCCGCACGAAGATGTCGAAGGTCTTGGTACCCACTATGTTGAAGACACCAGATTCAAACGCCACAAACCGCCCGTCGGCTGAGGTGGAGGGGTTGTCGGAGCGAAAGTTCCTCTGATTGCCTGCTGAATCTACAGAGACGCGGGTGGTGGTATTGGTGAGCGTGTCCCGCACGAAGATGTCTCCGCTACTGTTAGTATCCCCCGGCACGAGGTTGGAGGTAAAAGACTCAAACGCCACAAACCTCCCGTCGGGTGAGATGGAGGGGGTTTGGGAGACACTGTTCCCCTGATTGCCTGCTGAGTCTACAGAGACGCGGGTGGTGGTATTGGTGAGCCTGTCCCGCACAAAGATGTCTGTGTAACCGTTGGTATCCCCCGGCACGAGGTTGGAGGCACTAGAATCAAACGCCACAAACCGTCCGTCGGCTGAGATGGAGGGGAAGTTGAAGAAGCTCCTACTACCATACTGCTGATTGCCTGCTGAGTCTACAGAGACGCGGGTGGTGGTATTGGTGAGCGTGTCCCGCACAAAGATGTCTCCGCTACTGTTAGTATCCCCCGGCACGAGGTTGGAGGCATCAGAATAAAACGCCACAAACCGCCCGTCGGCTGAGATGGAGGGGCGGCCGGAGGCATCGTTCGCCTGATTGCCTGCTGAGTCTACTGACACGCGGGTGGTGGTATTGGTGAGCGTGTCCCGCACGAAGATGTCGTCTGTATTGTTAGTATCCCCCGGCACGAGGTTGGAGGCAGCAGAAGAAAACGTCACAAACCGCCCGTCGGCTGAGATGGAGGGGCGGCGGGAGTTACGGTTCCCCTGATTGCCTGCTGAGTCTACAGAGACGTTGGTGGTGGTATTGGTGAGCGTGTCCCGCACGAAGATGTTGTTGTTATTGTTAGTATCCCCCGGCACGAGGTTGGAGGCAGCAGAAGTAAACGCCACAAACCGACCATTGGCTGAGATGGAGGGGCTGTAGGAGTCATTGTTCGCTTGATTGCCTGCTGAGTCTACAGAAACGCGAGTAATTGTCATAAGCCCTCACATTTAAAAGTACAAGTTTGGATTTGCCCTTTATCTACATGAGCTAATAACTAATTCCTCGCCCGTTTTTGGCAAATTCATCAACTGTTTGCTGGGACAATTCGTGAACGGCCATTGCTTGCAATACGTCCAAAGGTAATGTCAAATGATGAGCGCCGGCTAATAAAGTCTTTACCGCTTCTTCCGGCGATTTAATGCTGGCTGCCAAAATCTCTGTATTCGTTCTCTGCAAAACATTTGCCATATCCCGCACTAAAGCAAAACCGTCTCCGAGGAGTCTGGTGGCGCGATTCACGTAGGCGATCGCATATTTGGCGCCGGCTTCTGTGGCAACAACGGCCTGGGCTGCACTGTAAATAGCCGTCACTGCACAAGGAATTTCCGGCGACAAATGGGCTACTGCTTGGAAGCCCGCCGCCGTTGCTGGAACTTTCAAAACTGTCTGTTGTCCAATTAATCCAAAAGCTGCCTTTCCTTCTACTACCATGCCATCAAAATCAGATGCTGTTAGCTGATAATAGACTTCCCCGGAAATCAGTTGTGCCAGTTGTTTTAGTGTCTCTTCAGGAGATAGCTCGCTTTTTGCCAAAAGTGTGGGATTAGTAGTAATTCCCGCTATCCACCCGAACTTGCTCGCCCGTTTGGCTTCCGCTACAATTGCAGTATCAACATAAATCGCCATCGGCTCTACACCTTCAGTTTCTTAATATTTTCCAGACCCTTGCTTTCAGCTTGAGAGCGATCGCAGTCAAATTAATTGTTAAGCTTTAACCATATCAGAATTTCGGAAATATTACTGTTAAGTAAATATAACAATTCAGTGATGTGCATCACTGGCAGTGTGTGAGTTAGGAATGCTTCAACAGTTGACAGTTGACAGTTGACAGTTGACAGTTTAAGAGCGACCTCTACCTAGAAGGAAGAGGATTGGAGTAATGAATAGCGTGATTTTAATTTCTCCCGGGCGGGCGGGCTTTCAACCAATTCTGTCTGGTAATATCGTGCCTGCGGTCACGAGCGCAATGAAATTAGTTTGTATGGAGGACTCGCATTCCTCACTCAAAACCGGATCGCGGTTATTTTATCGGAAAATACGAGGTATTAATTCAACAGGACTTACCCAAAAAGAATGGGTTTCTGAGGGAAAGTGCATAAGTGCTGTTGAAGATATCTGATAACTGAACTCAAAACTTTCAAGTCTCTTGGTAACTGCGATTCTCGGGGACTGAAAAATTTACTTCCCAAATCCCGGATACAGATAAGTTGTATTTGTAGTCATGGTTATGTATCTAATCACTCAAGGAGGTGACTCAGAAATGACTGAAAAAGAAAATCAGCACCCACAAATCAGATTTGAGGCGTCTTCTGAACCAGCCCAATCGCAAAAAGCACCAGCAACCGCTGACGAATTTTCGGCAAATGTTCAGTCTGAAAATGCGTTTCAACTTATTCAAAATATCCAACAAGACAATTTAAAAGCTCTAGAACGTTTCTTGATGGCGAGCATAGATTGGAAGATTTCAGAATTTTCTAAACGCAAGTAATTTAGGGAGCGCTACCGCAACTGGCGAGTTCTGAGTTGTGAGTTGCGTTGGCAATTTTGTTTGACTCAAAACTGACAACTCTTGAACTTAAATAATTTGCTGTTCTTGATAAACAACCCCGTTTGTAGTGAGGACTTTAGTCCTATTTTTAAGGGCTAAAATCTTGAACGCAGCGCTCATAATTTTTATTTTATTACTCTTGAAAAAGTGCTTGGATAAGCTGCTATTTTGGTGTCAGATTATTATGTAAGCATTTTTTTTAAGTGCTGTACTCAGATCCAGGTATGTAGTTGCGCTTCAGCGCTCTTTCTTTATATCTATGAAAGAGCGCTGAAGCGCAACTACGTACCTTGAAAAATGTCCGACTATTTAATATTTTCCGAACCAACGGCCTCTGAAATCGAATTAAATCCTTTTTCTTCTAACTTTTTTAGCAAACCTGCCAAAATTCGCCGCACCATCCAAGGCCCTTCGTAAACCCAACCGGTATAAACTTGAATTAAACTCGCACCGGCGGCAATTTTTTCCCAAGCATCTTCGGCGGTGAAAATGCCGCCTACTCCAATTATTGGTAATTCGCCTTTGGTATATTGCCAGATAAATCTGATTACTTCTGTCGATCGCTCTTGCACTGGTATTCCGCTAATTCCGCCCGCTTCTTCGCTGATGGGTTTGCCAGTTTCTCGCAAGATTTGTGTTTTCAGTCCGTCGCGGCGGATGGTGGTGTTGGTGGCGATAATTCCTGCTAGTTGGTAGGTTTTTGCTAAGTCGAGGATGGATGCGATCGCCTCTGGTTCCAAATCCGGCGCAATCTTGACTAAAATTGGCTTGATTCCCCGATTTTCTTGTTGCAAAGTTTCCAAAATTGTGCTAAGCCCAGCAGCATCTTGGAGCGATCGCAATCCAGGCGTATTGGGAGAGGAAACGTTGACTACAAAATAGTCGCCCCAATCTTTGAGCAGCTTAAAACTCTCCAAATAATCGGCTGCGGCCAGCTCTAACGGTGTTACCTTAGATTTACCAAGATTGATGCCCAAGGGGAAAGGAGGCTCAGGCATGGGGCGCGAGCCGTCTAATTTTAACTTTTTCTGTGCTTCCTGAAACCGGGCTGCCATTGCCGCGGCTCCTTGATTGTTAAATCCCATGCGGTTGAGGGCTGCACTGTCAGCAGACAAGCGAAACAACCGAGGTTGGGGATTTCCCGGCTGCGCTTGGGAGGTGACTGTACCGAGTTCGGCAAAGCCAAAGCCAAAATTTGCCCAAATGTCCGCAGCTACACCATTTTTATCAAATCCTGCCGCTAAGCCGACAGGATTTTTAAAGCTCAGTCCCCACTTCGATTGTTCGAGGCGAGAATCTTGGACTCCCAAAGATTTCTGCAATCGAGAGAGCATTTGACTGGTGGCAGGATTAGACTGGGTTCGGGCTGCTATTTCTAGAACTTGAAGAGTGCGGTTGTGCAGCCACTCGGCATCGGTTTTCAATACTGAAAACAACAGCGGGCGCACACCTAATTGATAAATATCCAATGACTTGTCCTGGGGCTATTGACAAATGAGAAATCAGAAGGGAAATAAAAATAGTCAGCAGGAGACTGGAAAGGGGGAGCATCTCAGTTTTGCCTTGATAGTGCTGTCCCCGCTCGCTTGCGGTTATAACCAAGCGAGCCGGGACAGCACTATATATATACAATAAAATGCTTTTTATAAAAATGAGCTACTCCCCTGGGAAGGTGAGATTTTTACTTTTACTGCGATCGACCGGATCGACATTTTAGATTGAAGCATAATTTAGACGACTATATTATAGGTTGATTCTTTTCCATTTTAAATTTTGAAATTTTTAAGTTTGTAAGTTGAAATTGGACAAAGGTGTGGGGAATCTGGGACATGGGGCAGGAGCAAAGAGCGAAGGATTTAGACGAACAAATCGCGGGGCTGGAGCGCGTGCTCCAAACTCTCCGAGAAGAGGAGAATGTGGAAGTGCTGCTGGAGACGGCACTCGGTTACTTGCAAGCGGAATTTGACTGGCGGTTGATTTGGATCGGGTTGTACGATCGACAGGCGCACCGATTGTTAGGGAAAGGCGGCATGACTCCTAATGGCGACTTGTCTTTTCTCAAACAGCGGTTTTCCCTGACTCCGGGGGATTTGCTGGAACAAGTGGTGATTCAGCTCCGGCCCGTGGGAGTCCCGGATTTGCGATCGGAAAACAGGGCCGGAGAATGGCGCAAAGCGGCTCAAACTTACAATATTCAAGGCACGACTCTGTTTCCGTTGCGCTACAAAGATCGCTGCTACGGCGTAATTTTGCTGGGGACAGACGTGTGGGGTTCTGCGCCAAATGCGGCAGAAAAAACGCAGTTGGCGATCGTATTTGGAGCACTGGCAACTGCTCTTTATCAAATAGAAAAAGATTGGCAGCGACAACAGGTCAAACGCCCGGATGAGTCTCTGTTAGCACTGATTTCGCAGTTGCGGGAATTGCGATCGCTCGACCAATATTTGCAAGCGGTAGTCGAACAAGCCCATGAATTTATTGAGCCGACGCGCACTAATGTTTATTGGTTCGAGCGAGAGCGGCGCTATTTTTGGCGCCGAGTTAGCAACCGCCAAATTGCTCCTGGTTTGGGCCAGATCCGACCGGCTTCGGGCATTACTGTGCAAGACTTGGGCGAATTTTATCAGGCTTTAGCGGCCCAACAAATAGTTTGGATCGGTGAATCTCACAGTTCTCTGAAAACTGAGCTGACGGGGCGGTTGATGCAGCAAATTCGCGCTCGCTCTCTGTTGGCGGCGCCGATTGTTTTGGAAGGGGAATTGTTGGGATTTTTGGCAGTGGAAGCTGGCGAGCCGCGGATTTGGCAAGACAATGAAAAACAGTACCTGCGGGGAGCGGCGCAATTAGTGGCTCTGACGGCTCCTCTGTCGGAAATGGAGGAGAGGATTGAGCAAACACAGCTCGATCGAGATTTAACTGCCGGCATCGCTCGCGCCATCTACAGCGATGCTGACTGGGAGGCGACTTTGAAAAATACGGCGGAGCAGTTGTGCTCTCGGCTCAAGTGCGAATACTTTTTGCTGTTGTTGTACAGGGAAGAACAAAATCGCTTTGAAATTGTCTCCCAAAATCTGCCCCGCAACCGCAGACAAGTACCGTCGCCACTCAACGCCCTTGATGTGGCTGATGTGGGGCTGGTGCAAGAAAGCGCGGAACCTCTGGCGATCGAAAATTGGGAGGAAGACGGGCGGTTGGGCGCTTGGCGGGAAGTGCTGGCGGAAGCGGGGGTGCGATCGCTTTTGGCATCGAGCACTCGCACAAAACAGTCCGAGGGAGAAAACCCCAGTCGAAAATCGAAAATCGAAAATCGAAAATCGATCGAGGGTTTGCTAGTTGTCGGGCACAGTGCAACTCGCACTTGGAGGCGATCGGAGCGAGAATTAGTTCGAGTAGTCAGCCAACAGTTAGGATTGATTCTGCACTCCTGGCAGCAGAGTTCGGAAATTGACAAATATCAGGAATTTGAGCGATCGATCAAATCGGGTTTGGCGCTGTTGCAGCATTCGGGCGAGCCACAATCTCCACAACAGAAATCTGTTGCTTCGCCGAATATGTTCCCAGAGTTGCCGCTGCAAAAGCTCGATCGTCATTTTGCCGAACACGTTTCCCAGACAATTGCCTGTCCTTTAGTGGCAGTAATTACTTGGAATCCCGGCCACGAGGCAGCTTCAATCTCCGCCGCAGTAGCTGCCAATCCCGTATTTGCCCTGAATCCCGAGGCGCTGATTCCTGTCCAAACAGACGCTTTGATCCAACAAACCCTGGCGGCAGGAGGCGTGCTGCAACAGAGTATGAGCCAAGTGCTGCTGGCGACAAAGCGGTGGCTGCGGAGTCCAGGAATTGGCGAAATTATGACAGTGGCGCTGCGGAGTGCCCCAGAACACGCTCCCTTGGGCATTGTGGTGGTGGCGGACGCTCCGGGCCGCCAGTGGTCGGAGTTGTCGGTGAATTTGCTGAGTTCGATGGCATCTCAGTTGGCTTGGCGGCGCAGGTATGTGGCAGTGCAATCGGCGCAGGAGTCGCAGCGATTGGATCTGGAGATGCTCAACTGGTACAAGCAGCGCCGTTTCGAGGATTTTTACCGCACTGTGGCAGCGGGCCTCAAGGAGTTGGGAGAGTTGAGCCAGTCGATTTTGCAGTCGGCGAAGGAACAAAAGGATGCTCTGAAAACCTTGCGCTACCAACAGGTTTTGCGGCAAATTGGCAATGCTTTGGGGTCAATTCATTTGGTGCTGAAACAGGAACAGTGGCGGCCGCAATTCGGACAAGATGCGGTGCCTGTGAGCGCTTGGCTGAGGCGATCGCTCGATCGCACGGCCCCCCTGGTCAAACAGTCGGGAATCTTGCTGGAAGTGAACAGAGAGACCGCTGTGTCGCTGCCTGCGGGTAAGACTTTGGGAGTTCGCGGAGATAGCATCAAGCTGGATTTGATCCTGTGCGAGTTGCTGGCGATGGCTTGCAGGCGTTCTGGAGCTGGCGATAAGATTGAGATTCGCTCTCAACTTTTGGGGGAAGAATGGCTAGAATTATCTGTGATTGATAGTGGCGAGTGCGATCGACAGTTACTTGCCGGCTTCAACGGCGGTTTCCACGGCGATATATTGGCCGTTACGTCAAATAGGTCGATCGGGCAAAATCTCTTAATTTGTCAGCGAGCGGTACGTTTAATGGGGGGAGACTTTTCCTTAGAAATCTTAGAAAATAACTTAATTGTCGCCCGCTTAGTCCTACCTCTAGCAGGTTCGTAGTCAGGACTTCAGTCCTTCTTCCAGGTTCGTAGTGAGGACTTCAGTCCGCATCCATAAATCTCAACTTAAATCCTCACCACTAAAACCTGCATCAAGAAATGGATGATTAACATCCAAACTATTGAAAACCCTCTGCTTAAACCGAAGGACTAGCAGTTTCCACCACATCAGAACTAGGGAAAAACTTGTCAGTAATCCAAGCAGTTAAAATATGAGAAAGCAATCCCATCGGCCCAGCAAACAAACACAAAGCCAAAGAATGAACAGTCCAAACACCCGTCCGTTGTCCTTCCAAATAAATCCAGCGTCCCACAAACAAATCCATCACTAAAAAATGAATCCATCCCGTAGCAGCAGCCGTTTCCTCCCCCAGAAACTTAGCAATATCTGCTAACTTAGGATTGGACAAAGCAGCCGCATTTTCTGGAGTCAGACTGCTACCAAACAAATATATGTACAAGACGGCGAGCACGGCAAACGGAATAAAGGAATTCATCACTTTGCGGGTGATTCCCCAGTTGGGCAATAAAATCATAATTGCCCAGAAAGGCAAAACGAACAGATTGCCTGCATCGAAAATTAGTTCTGGCGTCATAGTCGGCTGTTGGCTCCTGTAAATGAATGCAATAAAAGATGTTGTTACGATTACTTTACACAATTTTTGCTAACATTTCTCAAAATCCGCAAAAATCCGATTCACAAATTAGACATAATTGCTAGATTTATCGGAAATGTAAGATTTACACGTGCAGGTACAGGTACGTAGTTGCGCTTGAGCGCTCTTTCATATAATCAAAGAGCGCTGAAGCGCAACTACGTACCTTAAGAACTAACAGGTAAAACCTATGACAACAAATTATAATAACTTTCCCGATTGGTGCAAGCACAAAGATAATCTCTCTCCCGGCGCCAAACATACCGTAGAAATACTGTTGCAAATATCAGATACTACCGAGTGCGATCGAGCTAACGAAGTGCTTGCTAATACAACAGAAATAAATCTTAAACTTGCTCAACTTACCGATATCAGTCCCCTGTCATCTTTCACTCAACTTACTAATCTAAATCTTAGTAGCAATCAAATATCTGACCTCGCTCCCCTGAAATCTTTAACCAACCTGAAAACTCTGATAATAGATGTCAATCAAATATCAGACATCAGTCCGCTTTTATCTCTAACAAATCTGACTAAACTCGTTCTCGATACCAATCAAATATCAGACATCAGTCCCCTGGCGCGTCTAACTAATCTTGTCGAACTTGTCTTGTTTGATAACAAAATTTCTGACATCAGTCCCGTGAAAACTTTAACCAACTTAAATGCGCTGATTCTGTACAGAAATCAAATATCAGATATCGCTCCTCTGTCAAATTTAACTGAACTTCAGACACTCTACCTTTACAAAAATCAAATATCGGATATCAGTCCGCTGGCTGCTTTGAAAAATCTCACTACGCTGTTTCTATTCGAGAATCAAATATCGGACTTAACTCCGCTGAAAGCTTTGACTAAATTAAATAAACTGGTTTTGTTTGAAAATAAAATATCTGATGTTAGTCCTTTGGCAGGTTTGACTAATTTAGTTGAGCTGAACCTTGGCAACAATCAAATTTCAGACATTACTCCGCTGAAATCATTAACTAATTTGACTCAACTTTATTTGTTCAATAATCCGATTGCTGATATCAGCGCGGTGCAAGCTTTGAATAATTTGTTTGTACTCGACTTGTACAACAATCAAATTTCCGATATCAGTCCACTGCAATCTTTGCAAAAGCTAACGACGCTTGACTTGCGCGGAAATTCGATTGTAAATAAGATTTGCCCGGTGACTCCTGAATCAATCTGTCGGTTTTAATTGTTAAGGCGGTGGCGAAATCTGGGTGGGTATGATAAGCTATCGAACGTCGGTATCAGGAGAAAGTTATGAGCGGACATGATGCTTTGATGTTAGGAATGCTGCTGTTGCCCGGTTTGGCTTTGTCGATCGCAGTTATGGGCGCTTTTGCCGCTGGTGGATAAAGTGTTCGTAGTGAGAACTTTAGTCCTATTTAAAATTATAAGAGGACTAAAGTCCTTACTACGAACCTGTGGCGGCTGGGTTTACAAAAATTGTGCTGTGATGTCGGAATTGACTAGGGTATTCGCGCACAAAATACCCGATGCTGCGACGGCGGGAACCCCGATTCCGGGCATGGTGCTGTCTCCCACTCGATACAAGCCTTTGACTGGGGTTTGCGGCCCCGGAAAGGTGCCTTTGCCGGCGGCGATTGCAGGCCCGTAGGTTCCTTGATAGCGGTGCAAAAATCGGGCGTGGGTTAGCGGTGTGCCGATCGACTCCAGGACTATTCGCGATCGCAAATCCGGTATAATTTTTTCTAAAGCTTTGAACAGAGATTGCGATCGCTCTTGTTTCCTTTCCTGATAACCGCCGCCATACTCCCAGCCTGCGTAAGGTTCCAATGTATAGGCGTGAATCGCGTGATGTCCCGGCGGTGCAAGAGTTGCATCCCACACAGTCGGAATCGAAATCATGCAGGTATTTCCGGGTACTGTAATGTCAACCTTGCTGTCATGAACGACGACGTGGTGGCCGGTCAAGCCTTCGATTCCTTCGGCTTTAATGCCTAAATGCAGGTGCATGAAACTGTCTACGGCGGGCATCGATAAGGCAGTTTTTCGGTAACTTTCCGGCAAATCTTCAGGGCGCAGTAATTTTGTATAAGTATCCCAAACTGTAGCATTTGAAATCACAATTGGGGCGCGGATAATTTCGCCATTTTGCAAGCGAACTCCCGTAGTTTTACCAGATTCAACTAATATTTGCTCGACTGGTGTTCCCAATCGCAATTTTCCACCCCAGCGCTGCAAGCCTCGAACTAAAGCATCGACGATCGCACCGCTGCCACCTACAGGATACTCGATCGCCGATCGCGATCGTTCGCCAATCATAAAAGCGATCTCTGGCGCGACGGTTCCATGCGCTTTCAAGCCCGATAGCAAGAAGCACTCCAAATCGATCAAACGCCTCACCCAAGGATCTTGCACGTCCCTATCCATTAATGTACCAGCCGAACTGGCGATCGCACCTAATGACGGCAAAAGCTTCAGCAAAGCAGGCGAGTAGCGAGACAGCAACACGGGTATCAACTGCCAGTCGGATCTCAGTGCTAAAGCCGGAATTCCCCGCAAACCTTCATACAAAACTAATAAATTTTGTTGAAATTGCTGCAATTCTATAGCGCCTTGCGGTGCGAATTTAGCTACAGCATCTAAGTAATTTCTCGCATCAGCATAAACTGGCAAACTTCCCTCAGGAAAATGGTAATGCCCCAGGGGATCGTAGGCAATAGCTGCGATCGATTCCTCCAAAATATTCAAGACTTGCCGCAAAGGATTCAGCGACTGGGGGTCACTCAAACCGCAATAAAAAGAAGGCCCCGAATCAAAATGAAATCCCCGGCGCGAAAAGCTGTGAGCAGCCCCCCCCGCTATGGTGTGGCTCTCGCAGACGAGTACCCCTTTGCCGTAGCGAGCCAGCATCGCACCCGCCACTAAGCCGCCAATACCGCTGCCAATTACGATCGCATCAAAGTCTTGCATTTATCAAATGTGGTATGATTTTATTATTTATCGCTGACTCTTGACTCGCCCAAAAACGGGTACAAGTCCCCGACTTAAGTCGTGGAGATACTAAGATTTTACACTCCTGTTCGGGTTCCTTTGATTCAATGTGAGAGTAAATCTAAAATCTAAAATCTAAAATCTAAAATCGACTAATAGGGTATTTTTTGGGAGAGGAAAACTATGCAATCTTTATCTATTTTAGATGAAGTTGTTCGCGAATTTGAACAAGATCTCAATCTTTCGCGCATTAAAAAAATCATATTTTTTGCTTGTAAAGAAAGTTGGGAAAACGATCCGGCAAAACTCGCCAGCGCAGATGTAGGAAAGTTGATCGAAGAAATCTGTGCTAAATACAGCAGGTTAGAAGATATTGAAACAGTTTTAAACAATATCGTTGCCAAGGTTAACAAAAAAACCGAGTACGCCTTAGTCGCAGATAAAATCGTCTGCCAACTGAGCAGGCTTTACGAGTACCAAGATTTTACCAAATTAGAAACAAATATATCTAATTTTGGTGGTCACGAAGCACCTGCATTTGATGACCACTTCAATTCGCAACTGCCCGCAGGAGAGTCGCTAGAAAGAGACGCCGGAAATTTGTTTGATGTCCGACAAAAAATTGTACAGCAAACCAATCCGCTGAGAGCAAAAATCCTCATTTTTTCTACTCTTTATCACGACTTCACTTTTAGCGAGCGCGATTGGCTGCTGCTTAAAACCCAAGAACTTGACAAGCTGCTGCGACAACTATTTAATGTCTGTGGCAGCCTGGCCGAACTCGAATCTAATTTGTACGGAACTGCGGGCAAACTCGACAACACCGACGAATGCGACCAAGCAGCTAGCGTGATCATCAAAGCAATGAATCCTTGTTACGCAAAATTGCAACAGGAAGAACGCGATATAGCCGAAGATTCGGTTAGCGAAGATTCGTCTACCGAAGACTACGATCAGACGCATTTAAACAACAGTTTTTATGAAGATATTGTCCCGGTTGACAGGCGCAACGAATATTTTGAACCTGGGGATATTACTCAGATCATTCAAGCTGCTCCGGCTCACTATCATTATGACCCCCAGAAGAGTTACTTAGTGCCTGCTCCGGTAGAAAATATACAGTTTAAAGACTCAAAAACCAGCAGCAATAATGCCACTGCTGATGTCAGACAGGAATTGGTAGAAACAGACGAAGTTGCAGAAATGCCGACCATTGTCGAAAGTGTAGAACCAGCCGCTCCTGTTACTATCAATATTACCGATTCCATCAAACGCAAGTTGGGATTGGAAGAGGAAATGAAAGGCTTAGTCAGCCAAAGTGCTAACTTCACAACGGCGCAAATAGAACAAATATTCAGCGACTTAGAAGCTGCTATGAACGGAAAATTTTCTACAGAAAGTGCCGAGGAGCGTTTGTATTGGAAATATAAAAATCTCAGAAATTATGTAGCAAAAGTTCAGGGATTTACTGACAAATTAATGAAAATGCTGAGCGAAGTTGAGTCAAAAGAAAGCGGGGGTTCTCCTGCTGAAATCCAGGAGAATATTGCCGAAAATAGTTCAGCAACAGAGCCACAAAACTCTAGCCACAAACCAAATCAGTATCAGCTTGTGGAAATGGCAAAACAAGGCAAACCAAAGGCGATCGCCATTTTGATCAATCAATTGCTACAACCCAGGGGAATTACTGCCACAGCGGGATTTAAAGAGGGTTGGCTCCACGTCATTCTGGAGTCTGCCGAAGTCCCAAGCCAACAGGATACAGCTACATACATTTACAAAAAACTGGGTACTTTAAAATCACCATCTCTGACTCATGTAAAAATTCACGGGCGTCAGTTAGGCAACAAAACAGTCGATTGGACTCAAGAATTTGTGAATAAAACTAATTAAATTCCCAGATACAAATTTGGGGTTGCACAAACTTTCGTCCTTCTTTAAGAGACTATAACTACCATCAATCTCTAAATAGCAAGTAGAGTTTCTCAAAAATCAACAACAAAACAACATGAATGCTAGCGAAATTTTAAGGCGATATACATCAGGAGAACTTGATTTTCAAGGTATGAATCTGAGAGGCGTTCATCTGAGCGGTGCAGATTTAATTGGCGTCAATTTAAGCAGTGCTGATCTCTGGGGTGCCAACTTAACGATGTCATACCTGAACAGAATTAACCTTCAGCGCGCCAATTTAACTAATGCCAAGTTTTCGGGTGCTAACTTAAATCAGGCAAACTTAAGCGGAGCAAATTTGTCTGATTCCGACTTCCACGGAGCTAGTTTGCAAGGTGTAGATTTTCGCAAAGCCAACATTTCTTTGGCAGTTTTTATCGATGCAAATTTGACTGATGCAGATATGCGAGGCGTCAATTTGCAAGGTGCAGATTTACGCGGTGCTTGCTTGCGTGGTGCGAATTTCCGGAAGGAACAGCGGATTTTTGAGGGTGTAAATTTACGGGGTGCAAATTTGCAAGGTGCAGATTTGCGGGGTGTCAATTTGCTGGGTGCAGATTTGACTAAAGCTAATCTCAGTCAAGCGAATTTGACTGAAGCATCTCTGCGGGAAGCAAATTTGACTCAGGCAAATTTGAACCAAGCTATTTTAGATGGCACATTTTTAACTGAAGCAACTTTGGTAGAAGCAAATTTTTCCTGGGCTGTGATGACAAATGCTAAGTTGGAAAGAGCTGTGTTAATTGATGCTGAATTGGCTGGTGCTAATTTGCGCGGTGCGTTTCTTCCTGATGCTAAGTTGAGTAATGCTAATTTGGTGATGGCTGATTTGAGTCGTGCTAATTTGGTACGGGCTGATTTGAGTCGTGCTAATTTTAATCAAGCGAATTTGAGTGAAGCTGATTTGACTGATGCTTATCTGGCTCGAACTGATGTGCGGGATGCTATTTTGCACCGTACAAGTTTGATTAGGGCTGATTTGAGCACGGCTAATTTAGCGGGCGCTCAATTCCGCGGCACGATTATGCCTAATGGAGAATTGCACGGTTAGGAATTGGTAGTTGTTAGGTACGTAGTTGCGCTTGGGCGCTCTTTATTTCTTTATATATGAAAGAGCACAGGAATTAGGTACGTAGTTGCGCTTCAGCGCTCTTTCTTTATATAAGCAAAGAGCGCTGAAGCGCAACTACATACCTGGAAATTCTATAATCAATCTATATTCTAAAATCTACAATCAAATGGCAACACCAGTTGATTTTCCTAAATATCTGCAATCCCTAATTAAGTCCTATGAAAGCCAACCGGATCTCTACACGCTGACAGATTTACAGGTGGAGGTGCGGGTGGAAATTTCACCGGAAGATCGATCGCCCCAAACCCCAAAAAATCAACCAAAAACGAAAATAGTTCGCCTGGAAGTGCTCGCAGGAATCCGCAAATACCTGCGCGACGGAAATGTGCTGTTAGTGGGGAAGCCCGGTTCGGGAAAATCGACGGTATTGCAGCGTTTTCGGTGGGTATTGGCACTGGAAGCACTCAAGGATGGTGGCCCGATTCCGATATTAGTGCAGTTGAGGAGCGATCGCTCGATCGAAGAAGCAATCCGTGCCGAATTTCGACAAGCAAAACTCAGGGTTAGCAAGGAAGAGGTGGATGATTTGCTGCTGGATGGCAAGTTGCTGCTGTTGCTGGATGGCGTGAATGAGATGCCATCGCCACAACGGCGGGATGAATTCCAGCTATTTCGCGACGACAATTCCGATACGCGGATGATTTTCACGACGCGGGATTTGGCGCTTGGCGGATCTTTGGGAATTGAGAAACAACTGGAGATGTGTGTGCTGACGCAACCGCAGATGCGGGAGTTTGTGCACAAACATTTGCCGCAACATGGGGATTCGCTGCTGCGACAATTGCGCGATCGCCTGCGAGAAATTGCAGAAACGCCGTTGCTGCTGTGGATGATGTGTGAAGTATTTGAACCTACCCTGAAAATTCCTCAGAGTAAGGGCGAATTGTTTGATCAATTCCATTACAAGTACGAAAAGTTTAAGGGCAATATCCCAGTTTCGGAGGATTCTCGGCGCTTCAAATCAGAGCTTTTGCAGCAGTTGGCTTTTGTGATGTTGCAGGGCGATTTGCAGCAGCCTACGGAGGGTTTTGTGGCGATTTCTCGCGATCGGGCTGAGGGAATTTTGGAGCGCTGGTTGCGCGATCGGGGGGTGCTGGATGCACCAACCAAGGCGAAAGAATGGCTAGAGGATTTGCTGGAACATCATCTGTTGCAGGTGGCGGTAAAGCCGGAGGAAATTGAGTTTCATCACCAATTATTTCAGGAGTATTATGCGGGGCGGGCGTTGCGGAAACTGTTTGATGAGAAGCATGATGATGTGACGGATGATAAAAGGTTACAGCATTTCTATTTGAATTATTTTAAATGGACGGAACCTCTGGCGTTCATGCTGTCGTTGTTGGCGGATGAGGATCGGGCGGTGCGGGTGGTGCGGCTGGCTTTGGATGTGGATGTGATGTTGGGGGCGCGGCTGGCGGGGGAGGTGCAGCGGGAGTTTCAGAAGTGCACGGTTGGGTTGGTGGATGGGTTGGATGTGCCGGGGTGGTTGAAGGTTGCGCTTTTGCAGGAAGTGCGATCGGATGCGGCGATTCCGGGATTGCTGAAACTCCTTGAACATTCAGACTGGAAAGTGCGATCTCATGTCGCATATGCGTTAGGTAAAATTGGTTCTGAGATTGCGATTACTGGCTTACTTAAACTTGTTAAAGATTCAGATCATGATGTGCGTAAAAATGCAGTAAGTGCGTTAGAAAAAATTGATACTGAGGCGGCAATTTATGGCTTACTTAAATTCGCTAAAGATTCTGACTCTGATGTTCGTAGTAAGGCGGCAGATGCTTTAGGTAAAATTAGTTCTAAAGCGGCAATTCCTGAATTACTTAAACTAATTAAAGATTCAGATTCTGATGTGCAAAGGAGTGCGGCAGATGCACTAAGTGAAATTGGTTCTGACGAGGCGATTTCTGGTTTACTTAAATTAGTTACAAACTCAGATTCTGATGTGGCTTGGATTGCAGCAGATGTGTTAGGTGAAATTGGTTCTGAGGCTGCTACTATAGGCTTACTTAAATTACTTAAACATTCAGACACTAATGTACGATCAAGCGTGGCATATGCGTTAGGCGAAATCGGTTCTGACGATGCAATTTTGGGCTTAGTCCAACTCGTTCAAGATTCAGATCCAGATGTGCGTTGGATGGTAGCAGATGCGTTATGCGAAATTGGATCAGAGGAAACAATTCCTGGCTTAATTAAACTCCTTCAAGATTTAGATCCGAATGTGCGTGAGATGGCAGCAGATGCGTTAGGTAAAATCGGTTATGAGGCCGAGGCGGCGATTCCTGACTTAATTAAACTCCTTGAAGATTCAGAACCTGATGTGTGTTGGACAGCAGCAGATGCGTTAGGTGAAATCAGTTCCGAAGAGGCGATTCCTGGTTTACTTAAACTCGTCAAACATTCAGACCCGGATGTACGATTAAATGTAATATATGCGTTAGAAAAAATCGGCTCCGAAGAGTCCATTCCGGGCTTACTTCAACTCGTTGAAGATTCAGATACGGATGTACGTTTGATGGCGGGAGATGCGTTAGAAAATATCTGTTATGAGTCGGCAATTTTTAAATTAATTGAACTCGCTGAAGATTCAAGCTCTTATCTGCCTTTGAGTGTGGTAGATATCTTAGGAAAAATCGGTTCTGATCCGACGATTCCGGGATTATTTGAACTTCTTGAAGATCCAGACTCTGATGTGCGAGCGAGTGCGGCAGATGCGATCGCCAATATCGCTAAGCAGCACGCAGAGAAAGTCGTCCCCCATCTCCCCCACCTCCTCACCTTAATTCTCCCCAAATCCGGCAAAGAAGTTCACCGCCTCATCCTCGCCATCCAAGCCGCCTGCAAATACTACAACTACTCGATTCGTCAGTTGTCCCTAACACCGGAAATTGGCAAGCATCCGGCGAATGCTTCTGCTAGCATATACAACATACAATCTGTCGAGAAACTTATGTCAAACGAACCACCTATCTTCAACCAACAAAATGCCACCATCGGCGTTAACTATGCCGCTGAAAACAGCAATCCCAAGATTATTCAAAAAGTCGAAGCCGCCCAGGAATCCTCTCCTGAAGCTGCACTGAATGCAGTGGTGCAAATCATTCAGGCATTAGAAAAAAAGTATACCTACGTGCAAGACGAACAACAAGCACGTCATATTATTGATGCAGAATTTAAGGAAATCAAAGAGCAAAAACCCATCGAGTGGCAAAACCTAATCAGCCTCAAACGGCTTTACAATGGTGGCAAAAATGCAGCAGTGAAAGTTGGTGAACACTTCGCCGAATCAAACCCCTGGGGTAAAGGAATTGTTGCTTTCATTGAAGGCGTATCCGAAGACGTGAATTAGCCCTAGGAATTACGCACGGGAGCTCAGAAACCGGGTTTTTTACAAAGATACTTGGTTGTCACCAGAGATTAAGTAAAAAACCCGGTTTCTCACGCCAACTGCCACTACTGCCAACTGCCAACTGCCAACTGACTAATGACTCCTTAAAACAACTTTAGCCGATCGCGCAAAATCTCAGCTTGTTTTTCCGATTCCGCCAAAGCATCCCTCGCGCCCTGAACCACATCAGGAGTAGCCTTATCCACAAACTTCTGATTAGTCAAACGCGCCGCCGTATGCTTAATTTCAGCTTCCACCTTGGCTAGCTTCTTCTCCAACTTACCACGCAAAGCCACCAAATCGACCACACCAGCCAGAGGAATCAAGACTTGGACAGTACCGACAACCCCAGCAATTGTCTGTCCCAAATCTGCGTCTAAATTAGCTGTCACCGTCAGATTTTCGACTTTCGCCAAATCCTGAATGTAAACGCCTCCATCCAAGAGAATTTGGCGTTCCTTTTCATTTTCGCTTTGCAAAATCGCCGTCACCTTCACACTCGGTTTGATATCAGAATCTGCCCGCAAATTGCGAATAGTGCGAATTGTCCCAAACAACAAATCAAACTGGTGTTCTAATTCTGGATCGATTAGCGATGTGTCAGGTTCAGGATAAGCTTGCAAAGCCAAACAATCACCATCACCCGTTTGAGTCAGAGTGTGCCAAATTTCCTCAGTAATGTGCGGCATAAAAGGATGCAGCAATTTCAGAATGCCTTCCAAAACAAAAGCAAAAGTTTGCTGTGCAACTTTCTTAGAATTTGGTTCAGCATCCTGCTGCAAGCGAGACTTGACTAACTCAATATACCAGTCGCAAAAATCGCCCCAAATAAATTCGTAAAGCCCCTTCGCTGCTTCTCCCAAACCGTAATTTTCTAAACAAGTGCGACTTTGTTGTACAACTTGATAATAGCGAGAAAGAATCCAGCGATCGCACAATTCCAACCCTTCTTCACTCCCCCCCTTAGCAAGGGGGGGCTGGGGGGGGTAAGGACTTCCCAACTGCTGTGGAGTTTGTCCTTCCAGATTCATCATCACAAACCGGGCGGCATTCCACAACTTATTCGTGAAATTCCGGGAAGTCTCGACTGATTTAGATTCATCAGTTTTGCGATCGTACTCCATGCGAATATTCTGCCCGGCCCCAATCACTTCCTTAACCAAAGTGTAGCGCAAAGCATCAGTCCCGTACTTCGCAATCAACAGCAGCGGGTCAATACCATTGTTTTTACTCTTAGACATTTTGTGGCCGTTTTCATCCAACACCAAACCGTGAATGTAAACAGTCTCAAAAGGCATCTTTCCCGTAAAATGTCCAGCCATCATCGTCATTCTAGCAACCCAGAAAAAGATGATATCAAAACCAGTCACCAAAGTAGTTGTCGGATAGTAAAAATCCAAATCCTTAGTTTCATCCGGCCAGCCCAGAGTTGAAAAAGGCCACAACCCCGACGAAAACCAAGTATCCAATACATCTGGATCTCTTACTAGCTGGACATCTGTGCCAAACTTAGCCTCCGCTTTTTCCCTCGCCTCAGCTTCAGTTTTCGCCACCACAAACGGCGTTGTATCAGTAATCTCGCCGTGAGTTTCGCTAACAGCATACCAAGCCGGGATTTGATGTCCCCACCACAATTGTCTGGAGATACACCAATCTTTTAGCTTCACCAACCAATCGCGATAAACCTTTGTCCATCTTTCAGGAACAAAGACAGGTGAATTATTTTGATCTAAGGCTTCCAAAGCGCGCTGAGACAGAGGATCGATTTTCACAAACCATTGAGTAGATAGCAACGGTTCGACAGGAACTTTGCCGCGTTCGCTGTAGGGAACTGTATGTTTGTAATCTTCAATTTTTACCAAAACTCCGTCTGTTTCTAACCGCTTTATCACATTCTTGCGGGCAACAAATCGGTCTTGTCCCTGGAACTCTCCGGCATTTTCATTTAAAGTGCCGTCTTTATTCATGATATTGATAAACGGCAAATTGTGGCGCTTACCCATCTCGAAGTCATTCGGATCGTGGGCGGGAGTCACTTTCACGCAACCTGTTCCGAAAGTCGCGTCAACTAATTCATCGGCAAAAATTGGAATTTCGCGATTTATAATTGGCAAAGTGACAGTTTTACCGATAAGATGCTTATAGCGATCGTCCTCAGGATTCACAGCAACGCCAGTATCGCCCAACATCGTCTCCGGCCGAGTCGTCGCCACCTCCAAATAACCCGAACCATCCGTCAAAGGATAGCGGAAATGCCACAAATGCCCCTCAACTTCCTGCTGGTCAACCTCCAAATCAGACACAGCAGACTGACTCGCCGGACACCAATTCACCAAGTAATTGCCGCGATAAATCAGCCCCTCATCGTAGAGGCGGACAAAAGCTTCTAAAACCGCAGCGGATAAGCCTTCATCCATCGTAAAGCGTTCCCGCGACCAATCGACAGACACGCCCAAACTGCGTAATTGATTAGTAATAGTATTGCCAGACTCAGCTTTCCATTCCCAAGCCCGTTCTAGGAATTTTTCTCGACCTAAATCGTGGCGAGTTTTGCCTTGTGCTTTGAGTTGTTTTTCGAGAATAGTTTGAACTGCGATACTAGCATGATCGGTTCCCGGCAACCACAGGGTATTGCGTCCAGTCATGCGGTGATAGCGGACGAGGACATCAATTAGGGTTTCTTCAAAGGCGTGTCCCATGTGGAGGCTGCCGGTCACGTTGGGCGGCGGAATGACGACGCAGTAGGGTTCGCCGCCTGCTTCTGGGTCAGCTTTGAAGGTTTGGTTGTCTTCCCAGTATTTTTGCCACTTGGTTTCGGTGGCTTTGGGGTCGTATTGGGGGGGTAGGTTTGCAGTCATGGTGGCTTGAGGGTTTTATCTTATTTAGATTGTGCCATAGCGAGGGGAGGGTGAGGGGTGTTTGGGGGAAAGTGCGATATTCAAGGCTGGGCGGGTTTACGTTAAAATCAAGGTAAAATTAACAGGTCTGATGGCATTATGAATGTAGTGGCACTTCGACATCAAATCGCTCGATCGATCGCTCGACTCTCTCCAGAAAATCTGGCATTGGTTGCGAGTTTTATAGAGTTTCTCAGCCAAAAGCAACGTCAAGGGGCGATCGTTTCACAAAATAATCTGCCAGAGGTTTTCTCAGCAGAAATCCAAGAGATGCCGACTGCTAATTCTTTTAGTATTTCAGAACCCTCAGAAATTGACGGGGATGGTCAATCTAAAGCAGCGCTTCTACAAGATTTTCGGCAAGCTTGGCACGAAGCCATGACTGGGCAAACCATTTCGGTTTCTCAAATGTGGGAAGGAATTGAAAATGACTGACTTGCCGTTAATTCAAGTTATCGTTTCGCCAACCTTCAACCGCAATTTACGCACTCTTGCAAAAAAATACCGCAGTATTCGCAATGATATTCAACCCATTATCGAACAACTCGCACAGGGAGAGCTGCCAGGAGATCGAATTGCTGGAGTGGGTTATGCAGTCTTCAAGTTGAGAGTCCGAAATAGCGACACTCAAATATTTTCCGAGTTCAAAGATGCTTGAATAATGTAGTCTTTAATTTCTGCCTCCATCTCAAAAATTTCTGTCATTATGCTTTGACTAAATTCGCTTTCTCCAACTAATCCCTAATTATATTTCTCTTTGATCCAGATGCGATCGCCAAAACGCAGAACATAAGACCAGATCGCAGAAGGTAGCTCGGAATGCGTCACCCAAATGACAGATGTACCTGCTTCAATAATTTTTTCAACAATGCCTACAACTTTATAAGCTGTTTCAGGATCTAAATTTGCTGTAATTTCATCGAGTAGCAGGAGTTGAGGAGAGTGTACCAGCGCACGGGCAAATGCTGCCCGTTGCCGTTGTCCTCCTGATAGTTGATTGGGGTACTCATTCGCTTTATCTTCAATCCCAAGCTGAGCTAACTGATGCTTGGCAGCTTCATCTGCTAGCTTTTTACGTTTACCGTTACGCAACCAAAGGGGTAGTGCTACGTTTTCTAGAACAGTCATGTGCGACCAGAGGTATAGTTGTTGAAAAACCATGCCAATTTCTAGCCGACTGTTTGTCCGATCGAGATGACCGGGTTTGGAAACAACTCTGCCATTAAAAATAATTCGACCTCGATCGATCGATTCTAGCAACGCAATGCAGCGCAACAGGGTAGTTTTCCCGCAGCCACTTTTGCCTTGAATCAGCATACTCTCACCTTTTTCTAGCGAGAAGCTGACATTCTCTAGAATATTGGCATTATTAAACCGTTTGCCCAGATTTTCGATGCTTAGGAATGAACTTTGCATTGTAGGATTGAGAGCTTATATTGTCTCCGTGCCACCCAGTTCTTTGACTTGCTGTACCCGTCTTAGTAAGAGGTTGAGAGGAACAACGGTAGCAATGAACATCGCGGCAACTGTTGAATAAATTTCGATCGGGCGGTAGGTTTGAGCAATGATTGAATTGGCTGTATGAAGGATTTCTGGCACAGCAATTACTGATGCCAGGGTAGAGAATTTGTAGGTGGTGATGTACTGTCCCATGAGGGGCAGCCAGGACTTGCGAAAAACTTGAGGAATCAGGATGTAGCGAATCGTTTCTAAGCGAGTCATTCCCGTGCAGTAGGCAACCTCGATTTCTCCAGGGGGGATGGAGTTAATCCCACCCCGGATGATATCGGCAACAAAGGCAGCTAGGCTCAAGCCTAACCCCAACACGGCACAGCTTTGCCCGTCCAGGATAAAGCCGGGGATGAGTAGAGGCAGACTGTAGTAAAGCCAAACGAGTAGGACTAAGGCGGGGAGTGCGAGGAAAAGTTCGATGAAGAATTTGGCGAACCCAGAAATGAGTCGGGAGGATGTGAGGGAAAGCACCCCGACTAACACGCCGACGATCGTTCCAAGAGCAATACTACCAAGACTAATCCCGATCGTGGTTAGTAAGGCAAAGCACAAGGGTAACAGGTTATTCCAGATGATGGAAAAGTTCCAGTTCATTGATGAATTACGACTTGGTAAATTCCCAAACTTTCTTGATGTGCAACCAGTTTGCACCTGCTTTTTGTTCCCACTCCCGCAGGCGACCTTGGTAATCTAAAGATTCTAGGCTGCTGTTGAGGAAGTTCAACATTTCGGTGTCGCCCTTACGCACTGCCCAGGAGACAGGAGTGAGGTTATAGGGGGCTTTGGCAAAAAGGTCTTTGACTTGGGGGTTGGCTTTGGCGAATTGGGAGGTCACGTAGGCATCACCGAGGGCAATATTGGCGCGACCTGCCACAACAGCTTGGAAGGCAAGGGATTGGTCGCCACCAGAGAAGCGAGTGATTTTGGCTTTCTTGAAGTTGGCTTTGGCATATTCGTCGCCTGCTTCGCCTTGGGTGACAGCAACGGTGACTCCGGGTTGGTCGATGCTTTCCAGGGTTGTGAAGCGGGTTTCGTCGGCTTTAGTGATGGCGCTGTTGCCTGCGTAGAAGAGGGGATTGGTGAAGTAGACGGATAAGGCTCTGGGGACGGTGACGAAGGTGGGGACGATGGAAACATCAAACCGACGGGAGTCCAGCCCGGTAGCAAAGCCTGACCAATCGGTTTCGATGAATTCGGGAGTCCAGTTGTTGAGCCGCGCAATTTCTTTGATTGTATCTACTAAATGCCCGCCCAATTCTCCAGTGGTTTGGTTTTTGGTGATGGTTGGCGGAAAGACGAGATAGGCGACTTTGATTTTGCTACTGGCTGCGATTTGCCCCAAGGTTGACGTGCTGGTGGTATTTGGACTGGTTTGTTGTGCAGAATTTTTTGTGCATGAAGCCAAGCTGACCAAGAAGACTATTGCTAGTGAAATGGCGATCGTAAACCATCTCTTTCTAAAAGTTTTAATGCCCATTGTGTTCCTCCAAAGGAATCAAAATTTTTAAATACAGCAATCTGTTGTTTTGTCTTGTAAGTGCGCTATTAATCCACGCCACATTTCAGTTTGTGTCTGAAAAACAAATTCTTTTGCCCGATTGAAGGCACTTTCTCCGCCTTCTTGTTTTCTAAGCCAAGCTACAACATCTTCAAACATTTCAAAGTGGTTGGCGACAGCATGAAGCTGAAAGAAACGTAGCCCTTGCTGTGAGACATCTGCTTGTTTCACAACCCGTAGTAGTAGTTGGTAGTCGGGGATGTCAAAAGCTTCATAGATTGCGATAGTAAACAGGGCTTCTGCAAGGGGCGCTTGCCGACAGTAGGTTTGCAGCGCCCGATTAAACAGGGAGGCAAATGCAGGTTCCTTTAGAGAATCTTCTTCCCGAGCGCCAACGGAAGCTAAAAAATCTCGGTACAACTGGTTGTGGCTCTGCCCACTTTTTCCGCCCAATTCTTCGTACAGATTTTTCGCTATTCCCTCCCACAAAAATTCATTGGTGCAGCACCGCTCACCCACAATAAAGTTGAGGTGGCAGAAGTCATAGCGGATAAAGTGAAAAGCTTCAGCAAATTGCTTTAAGCCCTCAATATTACTTGTAATATCACACAGAGATTTTTCCACCGCCAATTCTTTGAGAATTCGTTCTTCGTCATTAATTATTTGTTCTGCTAACAGACTAAATGAAATTTTCACAATTTGACTAGCTCCTTGCACTGATGATTTATGAAACTTGATTAACCAACTTCAAAACAGCATTAACAGAGGCGGTTAATTGTTCTTCATTTGGGTGAAAAGCAAATGCTGGATACAATTCCAAATCCTTCACACATCTTATATTGAGAACTTGCCAGTTATTCTCATCAGCTACACTTTTACAAAGAACGTGGTCAGAGCATAGAATAGGAATCACATCACTTTCCTTGGACTCAAAGGCTTTCATATAACTAAAAGCTTTTGCTTTGTCTGCAAATGCCTCTCGCTCGTAATAATTACCGAGCATACTGACTACCCAATCTCCGATCTCATTTTCTATGTAAACCAACCGAACACGTTTATGTGGTAAATCTTCTAGAAAGTCTGCATCAATTTCTATTGGTAGAGTAACTGCGGTCAGTTTAAGTTTTCCCCCTGAATACCACGGATCAGATAAGCGGTAATCAAAAAATCTGCCTGGTGCAGCCAGCATGAAAGGGGCAATTCCATGAACTTTACGTTCAGCAATTGCAAGAGGCATTTCTTGCCAAGTTAAGTATTGCCATTCTGTGTCTATCCCAAGCAAATCACCTACTCTTTCAGCGCAGTCAATGGCAATACCAATAGGCTTTTCTCCATACCTTTCCGGAGGCTCTGCCCAATTTGGATAAACAAGAGTATACCCAAGTTTCCATGAGCGATTATGAGCTATTTCTTGCCAGCTAGAATCAACTACCTTTCCCCGAATACTGGCGCTGTACCCTGCCGCTTCAAGCAGTTCATTCAACAAGCCATCAATCGTATCAGAAACTGGAAAGGGATTATGAGGAAGATTCTGATAGACTTCATCTAAGCGACGACCTAAAAATACTGCAATACGATTAACAATTGCTTTTGACGGAACGTTTTCGCCCCTTGCCCACCGATAGAACTGAGCTTCCCCAACCTGGATTTCAGCCATGAATTGCTGCTTTGTCCAGTTTGCTTTGGCAAGATAGCCTTCCACAACCTGAACAAATTTTGACTGAGACCCGGTATCTTCAGAACGAGTGCGTTTTGGGCGTGCCATTGAGATTATTTACTCTCCTTTTTTTTCTGAGACCAATAGACTCGCAATAAAGCTGACTTGCTGCGAGGTGCTAGTTGCCCTGCTTGCATTTCAGAGGTCAAGCTCGGCTGGCAAGCTTGAGGTCGTTGCAGCTAGCTGTATGCTAAGCCCACAAAAGTTTACACCATATAGCTAGCCTTTGAGCATCACAACTGTAAGTTTTGACGATCTTGATAAGACAGATTCATTTGCCATCTGCCCCAATCCTAACAGACATACGCTCGATCGTCATGAGTGGATGCCGTACCTAAGATAATTAAACATACTCATTTTGCAAAATCCGGAAATCGTGAAACGATAGTCTTCCTTGCCAGACTGATTGACATATAAGACTTTTCCTTTGTTCCAGAGGTGCGGGAAACCTAACCTATTAGGTCTACCCACTCGATCGGGACTTACGAAAAGAGTCTTTTACACTATCTGTAGAGTACGCAGTGCATACTCTACAGATAGAGTTTATGTGTAAGTCCTATCTATAAAAGGGTGCGGAGCAACACAAGAGTAATGGCTCAGCAGCCCTCCAGAGTGGCTTTACGCCAAGATTTGGTCATTCCAGGGAACGTCTTGGAAGGCTTCTGCAAGAGCGATCGACTGCTAAATTATATTAAAGATAGTCGTGATTGTCGTGAAACGCAAAAAATATTTGCAAAATATGTTGACAAGAGCAGGCGCGAGCAGTAAAGTGTAAATAACAAACGAAAAGAGTCCTGCCTCGGCAGAACTCTTCTGAAATAAACTTTCCCTCTAAGATTACTATGAAACTTGAAGCTCTGACAAGTGCTGCCGCTTCAGATGTAGGCTATTGGGCTGTTCGCGATCGCCTACCCGAAGAACAGGTCATTCTAGATCCCAATACCCTACTGGAACCGCCTGCTCCAGAAAATCCAAAGAGACTCGCGATCGTGGTCGATCGCACCCTAGAGTCTGGACTAATAGCCAATGCTGTCGCGATCGTCTCAGGCGGCTTGCAATGTGAAGCCTTTGGCTCCCCAATTCCTGATGCTCATGGGAATCTTTAGCCTGCAAGTCTCTGGAATTCAGTAGCTCTGATTACTCTTCTTGTGAGGTTCACTGTATGTTGCTCACTTTTAGTCGTCTCGATCGTCAAATCAGTCAAGTAATCGAGGGTCTCTTGCAATCCCATTTATCAGAAAGCTCTATCAGCGAACTTAAAACTCGGGAGATTATTGATCAAGTAAACGATCGAATTTACGATGACTTGATCTGCTTTTCTAATAAAGATCCAGCGGCGAAAAAATCGCCTGAGTATATTTTTGAGAGTTATCTCTCTTTTCAAGCTCTCATGTATTATCGAGTAGCCAATGCCTTATATTATAGTTGTCACAGTAATGGAAATGAGATAACCCATCTAAAAATCGTTGCGCGAAGGATATCCGAGCAAGCCAAAGCTAAAAGTGGAGTTGAAATTCATCCAGCAGCCACAATTGGTCGTAGATGTATTATAGATCACGGCTATGGTACTGTGATTGGTGAAACTTGTGAAATTGGTGATGACTGTTACATTCTTCAAGGCGTAATTTTAGGTGCAAGAGGGATTTCTGGAAATCAATATAGTAAAAGGCATCCAACGTTAGGAAATCGTGTGGAAGTAGGTGGATGTGTCAGGATTTTTGGTGCGGTGACAATTGGTGACGACGTAAAAATTTCTCCTTATATTGTCATCACCGAAGATATCCCTGCTAATTCTAAAGTATTGCTACGAACAACCAATCAAATTATCAAGAAATAAAATGAAGGCTATCTACATACAAGGTCAATCTCTACGTTCAGAAATAGAAAAAAATATTTCTGAGGAGCTGCTTGAAAAAGTTTACTATTTTGCCCGCCAAAGTTATCCAGATGAATGCTGTGGGTTAATTCTTGAAAAGGGCATCAGATCTTGCAAAAACATTCAAAATCAATTACATCAATCAGATCCAGTAACTTATCCCAGGAGCGCAAGAGAAGGGTTTGTTTTTTCATCAGAAGATTCCTTGTTCTTAAGCAGAAATATTGCTTCAGTCAATCCAGTCAAGGCAATCTATCATTCTCATCCTGATGTAGGAGCTTATTTCAGCAATGAAGACAAAAAAAATGCTCTATTTGATGGCAAGCCAATTTATCCAGTAGATCACCTGATAATTGATATACAAAGAGATGAAATTATCTGTTCTAAACTATTCAGATTTATTGCAGAAGATTATCAGTTAATTGCTGTTTTTCCTGGTAGAAAGATCTGAGAAGATACTCAAAAAAAGATTGCAAAACACAAAACAGTGATACTAATTATGATTTACAACTCAATTTTAGAGACAATTGGTCAAACTCCAGTGATTAAGCTTCAAAAAATAATTGATAAATCCCTTGATTCAAAGTTTGCCATTTATATAAAAAATGAAACGTTTAATCCTGGAGGTAGCCACAAAACTAGAATTGCCTTTAATATGATTAAAGATGCCGAAAAACAAGGGATTCTCAAACCAAATACAGGACAAACAATTCTCGAACCAACTGGAGGAAATACAGGAATGGGAATTGCTATAGCTGCTGCTATCCTCGGCTACAATGTGATCTTAGTTATTCCTGATAACTATAGCTCACAAAAACAAAAATCATTAAAAGCGTTAGGAGCAAAAATTATCCTTTCTGATAGTCGTAAAGGAGGTAATTCACATGGTGAGCTAGCAATGGAAATTCAGATTGAAAATCCTGAGTATGTGATGCTAAATCAAGGTCAAAATCCAGCAAATCCAGAAATTCATCGATTAACAACAGCTCCAGAAATTCTGGAAGACTTTCAAAATGAAACAATTGATTATTTTATTGCCAGTATTGGTACTGGAGGTCACATTACAGGAATAGGAGAAATTCTCAAAAAAGAAAAACCAAAGGTAACAATTATAGGAGTTCAACCAGACGGCTGCGAGCTTCTAGAAAATAAATTTTTTCCTCACAATATTCAAGGTCTTGCTGTTGGCATTATCCCCAAAGTATTGAATGTTAATATCATAGATCGAATGATTTCTGTAACATTTGAAGAGTCATTACAAATGATGAAAAATCTGAGCGTAAAAGAAGGCTTGTCAGTAGGTATTTCTTCTGGAGCTAATGTCGCCGCTGCTTTAAAAGTTGTTGAGGAAGTTCAGCAAAAGAAACAGCTACATCACAAAGTCAATATTCTGACGATGGCTTATGACTCAGCTATTGATTACTTAGATCTTTTTGATTGATTTTTTGATGACATCAAGCTTTGTTGCTCAGTTTTGAGTAAACTGTGAACTTTCCAAAATAAGGAGATTGAAATGACGATTTTTATTCTTAACAGTCCAGAAAAACTACCCCCAACTCAGAAGTTGTGGATTGATGAACCCTATCAGACTGAATGTGAAGCTACCGTGCTGCATACACAAGATGATTTGCTGGTAACAGATCGAACTATATTTTATGCAGAATCAGGAGGGCAAGTACCTGACAAAGGCTTTATTGACGATGTAGCTATCATTGACGTACAAAAGCAACCCGGAAAACCTATCTATATAAACCGTCCAGATGTCGAAGTTCCGATGGTACAGATTGATACTGTGGTGGTTCATAAACTAGATAGTCCTTCCCCTTTTATCGTAGGACAAAAAGTGCATATGAAGATTGATTGGGATTATCGATACAAGCTAATGCGTTACCACAGTGCAACTCACTTTGTTTTACACGCCCTTGAAGAAATCTATGGTCATCAAGAAAAGCTATATATCAAAGGTTGCTATATATATGAACAGAGTGCCCGTTTAGACTACGCTAATAAACTCAATCCTGAACTGATTCCAAAAGTGTCTACTTTAGCTAATAATTTGATTGCTCAAGGCGATGAAATTTTGATGGAGTCAGATCCTAGTACAAAAGATATCTCTTACTGGCGTTATGGTGATATCATTATTCCTTGTGGTGGGACTCATGTAAGTAGTGCCAAAGAAGTGGGTGCCGTTTCTTTGAAGCGTAAAAGTCATGGTAAAAATCTCGATCGAATTTACATTTCTCTATGTTAAAAAGTTGGAGCGAGTTAAAATCTCTTTGGCACATAAACTGAATGTCACTCAAATCCAACTTCTACCGAAACCCTGACATTACTTGCGATTCAAAGAGGGCGATTAACAATCGCCCCTATTGGTTGAACCATCCGGGTCAATTTCCACCAAGGTTCCCGTTCCAATAGCCGTCAACTGAATGTACCGCTCGGCAATCGCATCACTACCTTTATACTTACGTTAAAATGAAGGTAAAATTAACAGGCATGATGGCATTATGAATGTAGCGGCACTTCGACATCAAATCGATCGATGGCTCGATCGACTCTCTCCAGAACATCTGGCATTAGTTGCGAGTTTTATAGAGTTTCTAAGCCAAAAGCAACGTCAGGGGGTCATCATTTCGCAAAATAATCTGGCAGAGGTTTTCTCAGCAGAAATCCAAGAGATGCCTGCTGCTAATTCTTTTAGTATTCCAGAACCCTCAGAAATTGACGGGGAGGGCCAATCTAAAGCAGCGCTTCTACAAGATTTTCGGCAGGCTTGGCACGAAGCCATGACTGGGCAAAGCATTCCGGTTGCTCAAATGTGGGAAGGAATTGAAAATGACTGACTTGCCCTTAATTCAAGTTATAGTTTCGCCAACCTTCAATCACAATTTACGCACTCTTGCAAAAAAATACCGCAGCATTCGCAATGATATTCAACCCATTATCGAACAACTCACACGGGGAGAACTGCCAGGAGATCGAATTGCTGGAGTGGGTTATGCAGTCTTCAAGTTGAGAGTCCGAAATAGCGACACTCAAAAAGGTAAAAGTGGTGGATACCGTTTAATTTACTACGTCCAAACAGCAACGGGAATCATTTTGCTGACCGTTTACACCAAATCCGAACAAGTCGATATTGCAGCAGAAGATATTCAAAACATTATTACAGAATACCAGCAGCAGCAGATCGAAGATCGAGAGGATATCTAAGAGTTGGGGAATCTTGCGCCGTAGAAGATGAGGTTTCGATATCTTCTACGGGTGACTGCTATACCTCGATTACTTCACCTCTTTATAATCCACCCCATAACTCGTATCTCTCCCCGACAAATAAGTAGTTTTCCCCGTTAAAGTCTCCAACGTTTCCCTGGTTTTACTCGAAGTAATCGTATTCAGCGGCACTCCCAACTTGCTAGCCAAACCCGCCGCCACGCCCACGCCTTGTCCTTGATAAATATTCACCGTCGCAATTCGCCCGACTGATACCGCCATACCGACATAGCCGGACGATCGCCCTACGATCGCCAAATTACTCACTTTACTCGCCAAAGCGCTCTCTATCCCAAAATTATAGGTCGGCAGCGGCGGAATTCTCGATTCCAAATCCTTGACTCCCCCCCGCAAGTCGAAATCATAGGAAAAACTGCCGATCGACTTGGAGGGCTCTGTTCCTCCTTTGATAATCTCTTTCCCACTTAGCGGCGCCACCACATCCCGAACATTCAAAGTTTGTCTGATATAAATCTCTTCCGGGATAAACACTCTCACATCTTTACCAGATTTTTTTTGCAGCCATTCTTGGAGATGTGACATTTCTTTCACCATCTCAGCATTCGGTTTTCTGCCGTTAGCTTCCATCTTCATCAATTCATCAACTTGATATTTAAATAAAAACCCGTTCCACGACAGCGAAGTATCTTTATAAACGCAAACATTGGCTTTATCAAAGAAGAATCCTTTATCTTGAGTAAAGGGCAAGTTCCTGTCTACGTGATATGCCGCACCTAGGGCTACGCTTCTGATGTTGTAGCCGTCTCGATATGCCTGATAAATCGGACTCAAGAAATTTCTCATCCAGAATTCTGTACTTGCGGGGTCTTTATATTTGGTAATGCTTGCTTTGATTTTTTCGACTAAAGGCGTGTCGTAGAGAATGTCATCTTCTATTTTGCGGAAGTCTGCCATCGTTAGCCCCGTAATTGTCGGCACTACAGATACTGCTAAAGTTTCATTTTTGGATTTAATATTTTGCGATTCATATCCTGTATAATAAGATAATCCGGCTTTTCTTGCCAGTTCCGCGTCTTGAGTTACGTCAATAAAAGAGTTAGCTTGAATTTTGATATTGCTTTCTTTGACTTCGGCATATTCTATTTTTTTATCAACTACGTGAGGAGTCAGAGTTGAGTGGGAAATAAGTTTAACTCCGGCTTCCGAAAGCATCTCTCTCAGAGCTTTATCAGCGGTTTTTGGTTCCAAGCAAGATTCGGGAACATTCGCTTTGTCTAGGAATTCCCGGAAACATTGGGCGTAGGGTTGGCGGTACCAGTCGGGGATTTTATCTAAATCGACGTAACCTAAACCGCCGCGGGTGAGTACGCCGCCCAAAAGAGCAGTTGCGTAGTTCGATCGCACAACAGCAACTTTACCCTTTTCACCTAAAGTCTTTTTTGCCCATATAGCCGCACATATCCCCGGCACTTCATCGCCATATACTACTACATCAAACTTTTGATCCGGTGATTTGTGGGGTTCTGCTGGGGGCGGGCTGCTGGATTTTTGCCGGATAGTTTGGGTATCTGATGTGGCGCTGGCTGGGTTTCTGTGTGTGATGTCATTGGCGGCTTGTTGGAAGTGCCCAGAGTCAACTAAAATTTTTACGGCTACGAAGAAGATTGCAATGGCGGCTAATTTCTTGAAAGTAAAGGGCATTTAGTTGACTCGTTGATAATTTTGGCATACCTGAAAGCGCTGTTCAGGGTTTACGGAGTTGAATATAACACTTTTCAGTAAGTTTGGCACAAGTTTAATTTTTCCGGGAACAGTTGCGATTAGTATTGATGTTAAGTTAATTCACAACTTGTAGTAAGCGTAACACTCTGCTGCTATTTTCAAAGCATCAGTCAAAAACGATAAACTGATGTTATGGTAGGATTGTCTGGGGCTGGTGGCAATTGGCAAGTTATTGATGAAATAGCCGATCGGGCTGTTGTCCAACAACAAGATAAGTTATCATGTGGCCCTGCTTGCGGTGCAATGCTCTTGGGCGATCGCGGGGTTTATGGTGCAAACCAATCTTTAATTGCGGCTGAAACTGGAGTTCCTGTAAATATTGAAGATTTAGCAATCGCACTCAATACTCTCGATACAAGCAGTTCTAGATTTTGGTTGGGCGGTACTATTTCTATTCCTGGAGCCACAAATTATGAAATAGTTGAGGTATTAATTACTACTGGTTCTTGGGCTGCTATTTTGTGGGAAACTTTAGCTGACTTGGGTCATATAGTCATTGTTGATGGGCTTGATGATACAGGAAAAATTATGATTCGCGACCCTTGGAATGCTACAAAATATAAAATGGAATTAACAGAGTTTTTAAATTACTGGAACCTTCAAGCAGTTTACTCATTAAGACGATGAAAGTGCAAGTTTTGTCTATTCAATCTGCGATCGCCCCCAACACTCACGAGGTTGTGCTGTCTGTTGGTACGGATACACAAAAATTTATTTTTACAACAGAAGTGAATCGAGTTGGAGAACATTTACTTCAGACTACCCGCGGCGATCGCACTTTTTCAGAGTTTTTTAAATTTAATCAGCGGGTAGCGATGAATGTGACAAATCTGGTTGTTAAATACTACAATCGTGAAACTGTCAATCTTCCGGCAGATGTCGGTGTCTTGGTCACTCAAGAAACGGCTTTATCGAAGCAAAAGCCATTTGAAAATAACAGTTTAGCAGATACTGAATCGCAGCTACCAACAGCAGTGGATGGAGAAACTCGTCAAAGGGCGATCGCGATTCTCGAACAGTTACCGGAAGCTGTGCTTGATGAAGCTGTTAAGTTTCTGGAATCTTTGTATGTTAAGTGCGATCGGCTACAATAAGTTAAGAACAGCAATTAAGTCATCTTAAAAATACAGAAAAAATGGAAAAAGTTTTTGTACATCCTGAATGTCCTTTTTCAGAAAACACATTTAACCTAGTGGCACAATTTAATGATAATCCCAGCTCTGATTTTTACAGGGAACACAAAAAAGTTTTCTTGAAATATGTTGAAAATCCATTAAAGTATATTTTAAGCCAGGTGGAAGAGCTGTTACCTGATTTTATCAAAAATTATATAAATTTCAGGATTGACCAATTTGGTTCTCTCCTTCTATTCCAAGGATTCCCATCAATATCGTACAGTGTAGCTTTGGGTCTGGGAGATATAAATTCTTTAGATAAGGCGCAGTTAATGCTAAATATTGAACCTGAAAAATTCACTTTTGGATTTTACTCAAAAATAACAAGTTTGGAAAAATTCATTGACAATTATAGCTCTCAATGTAGAAGTAATTCCTGGAAAACCTTGCTTGAATTATACAAGCTGCCCCATCAAAATTTTTGCGAGTTAAATCGCCACCTTCATTCTTATCGTTACCTACTTGAAGACTATAGGTTCGTAAAAATTAAAAATTCACAATCTGTTTTTAGTTTGCTAGAAGAGATTTTTTGTTGGCAAGAAATACCCAAGAATTTATTAATCACACCTAAAGTCAATAACATTCAGGTTGCTGTCTCACTAGAATCACCAGAGGTATTAGGATATTCTGCTAAACAGTTAATCGCAAAAATAGCACAAACCTTTAAAAAATTATTTCCATTGTTTTTATTTTTTAATGTTTATGAGAATAACTTATCTCTTCTTGTAAATGAATATTTTTTAGTATATAACAAAGAATTTAATCGAGCCTACAATCTCCAAGAAATGTCGGAACTAACAGGTTTTCAAACATCTGAAATCAACCGCTGGATACGCACCATTAACCGCAAGCAACAAGCCATCATCCAAGGCCCGCCCGGAACCGGAAAAACCTTCCTCGCTCAAAAACTAGCCCAACACTTAATCGGCGGCGGTGACGGCTTTTCAGACCTTATTCAATTTCATCCAGCTTATACTTATGAAGACTTCATTCAAGGCATCCGTCCGCAAAGTCAAGATGGGCAATTAACATATCCCATAGTTCCCGGCAGATTACTCGAATTTTGCACAAAAGCTGAGTCTCGTCAAGACACTTGCGTTCTCATTATTGATGAAATTAATCGTGCAAATTTATCTCAGGTATTTGGAGAATTAATGTATTTGCTGGACGATCGTGATCGCACTGTTAAACTAGCCAGCGGTCAACTATTTAGAATACCTAAAAATGTCTGCATCATCGGTACAATGAATACTGCCGATCGCTCTATAGCCTTAGTTGATAACGCACTCCGCCGCCGCTTTGCATTCATCCCCCTATCTCCTAACTATAAAGTCTTGCGTCACTATCACAAAACATGGCAAACAGGTTTTCCAATTGCTAGATTAAATCGCTTAATTGGTATTTTAAAAGATATAAATGTGGCAATTAACAACAAACATTATGAATTAGGCATCTCCTTCTTTTTGACAAAAACCTTAGCTGAAGATATCCAAGATATTTGGCAAATGGAAATTGAGCCATACCTCGAAGAATACTTCTTTGATAACCAGGCAAAAATGGATGAATTTCTCTGGGATAAAATCAAAGACAAATTGAGCAATTGAGCATCTAACGCTACCATTACCAAAAATATGCCGTTACAGCATCTATGAAACAAAGTGGTTGAGTTAAGAGAGTCCTAGAGGGAAAACTGTGTGAACAATAGATACTGCGATTGCTTTCCTACGGATCGCTTCGCTAACGTTCCTCGCAATGACAACTACTGACTGAACCGTATTTCTATGAAACGAGAATCACCCCAAATTATCGAACTCACAGAATATCAATTAGCGACCTTTGAGCGAGATGCAATCCCCCAATCAGTAGGAGAGAAAATCTACCAGAATTATGCTAAGGAAATAGATATTGAATTTCCCAACCCTAAAACAAAATATAAATGGCAATTAAAGTCTCAAGGCCGAGTTGGCAATATTCCAATTACTCCACAATTTCACATTGTGATCAAACCCAAAGTTCCGATCGCAAATTTATTCGGAATGCTTGAGTATGCCTACGAACTTAAGATAAGTTTTCCGAAAGGACAGATTGAGTGCGAATCTTTGAAACAAGTATATGAACGATTAGCTAACATCCTGGCGCTGAAAATTCTCGAACGCTGTCGCAAAGGATTATATCGCGATTACTTACCAAAAATAGAAAAACTTTCCTATATTCGCGGTCGCATCGATGTCCGGGAAGCTGTGCAAAAACCTTGGGAGGTTAAACTAAAATGTCACTATAACGAACAAACAGGCGATATCGAAGATAATCAAATTCTGGCTTGGACACTCTTCATTATTGGCCGCAGCGGTTTGTGCCGCGAATCTGTCTCATCGACGGTGCGAAAAGCTTTTCACGCACTCCAAGGATTTGTGACTCTCACATCTTTTAAACCTGAAGCTTGTATCGATCGCACTTATCACCGTCTTAATCAAGATTATCAACTTTTACACGCCCTCTGTCGGTTTTTTTTAGATAACACAGGGCCCAGTCACGAAATGGGCGATCGCGAAATGCTCCCTTTTCTGATCAACATGGCTAGTTTATATGAACAGTTTGTCGCTGAATGGCTCAAGGCTAATACACCAAAAGGCTTCTTTGTCAAGAAAAAAAACACGGTCACACATGACCAAAATTACTCCGATTGCATTGACTTACTGCTGTGCGACATAGAAACAGGTAAAGTCCAATACGTCCTCGATACCAAATACAAAGCTCCCGATCGAGCAGACAGTGGAGACCGCCATCAAATAGTTGCCTACGCCAATGCAGTAAACTGTAAAAATGCAATTCTTATCTACCCGGAACACCTCAAACAGCCACTAGACATAAAAAATGGCGATCTGCGAGTTCGCAGTCTAAACTTTTCCCTAAATGACGATCTCAATGAAGCCGGACAAATATTCTTAACCTCTCTACTTCCAAGCACCGTCTCCTATTGGTGACAACTTAAGTAAAGGTACAAATTTTTAAGGCATACAAAAAAATGTAAATAGCTGAAATACTTACAGGCAAAGCAGTTTAGCTCTACTGAAGGAGTAAGGTAGCTAAAGTGCTTTGCTTGTTTACTGCGATCGCTCCCGATCGCCCCCGATCGCCAATGAGATGATTGCCAAAACAGTCTTGATCTAGACCAGATCAATTAATAAGCCGTATAATTAAAACAGGACAAAAAGTAATTATCCAGAAACAACTTCCGTTCCCCAAAAGCACATTGATTCGCGCCGTCATATACGTATTATTACTGCAATGTGACAGTTTCGAGACTGCTAAATAAGCAATCCACAAAAAGCTGTGATCTGGATCAATGCGCGATAAGGAATTTTCCCTAGGGTGCCTCTCTTAATCTCCCTCACTCTACTTAAATCAAAAATATGATGAATTCTCAAGATGTTTTGACGAGTCGTGATGGGTACTTACCCAACCAGGAAACTGATGCACTAAAAACTACCCACGATGTCTGTGTCGATCTTCCATTACATAGTCAGGATATTTCCTCTGTCGAGGACTCTCAAGTCGATCGAACTCCATCTGACTATGTGAGTATCCATCAATGGTTTGAAGCACAGGTTAAGGAGACTCCTGATGCGATCGCCCTTTCATTTCAAGGGCAAGAATTAACCTATGATGCCTTAAATCAACGCGCAAACCAGCTCGCCCATTACCTCCAAGCACTAGGAGTGCAACCGGATGAACTGATTGCTATCTCTATGAATCGCTGCATGGAAATGGTGATTTGCTTTTTGGGGGTGATGAAGGCTGGGGCGGCCTATGTGCCGATCGACCCAGCCTATCCCCACGAACGTCGAGCGTACAAGTTACGAGACGCCGCTGTGCGATTCATTTTGATTCAACAGCATCTGGTTGAATTTTTGCCCGAACACAATGCTCGCGTGATTTGTCCAGATACAGACTGGCACGATATGGCGCCATACAGCACTGAAAATTTGTCTCTGCTGACAACGCCCGAGCATTTGGCTTATGTTATTTACACCTCTGGTTCGACGGGAAATCCCAAGGGTGTAATGATTACTCACCGGGGCATGGTTCACCACAGCAAGGCGATCGCACAGGCATTTAATCTTCAGGCTGGCGATCGGGTACTGCAATTCTCTAGCATGAGCTTTGACATCATCATTGAGGAAGTTTTTCCATCCTTGGTAAGTGGTGCAACAATCGTGCTGCGAACTGAAGACTGTATTAGCTCTACTCGCCAATTCCTCGAATTTATTGAGCAAGAACGTATTACTATTCTGGACTTGCCAACTGCTTTTTGGCATGGTCTCGTCAGCGGACTCTCATTGCTAGGTGTTCCCATGTCCCCAGATGTGAGATTGGTGATTGTGGGCGGAGAAAAAGCCTCTCGCGCTCTGTATGCTGAATGGCGACAATTGGTAGGGGAATATCCTCGTTGGCTCAATACCTACGGGCCGACTGAAACTACGGTGACGGCCACCATTTATGACCCGATCGCTGAAGGCTACGATCTCAGTAGTGAAGCAGACATTCCGATCGGTCGTCCCCTTCCCAACAGCCAAATTTACATTCTGGATGAAAACCTAAATCCTGTGCCCGATGGCGACATTGGAGAACTGTATATTGGCGGCCCAGGGGTTGCGAGGGGATATCTCAACTTGGCAGAACGCACTGCAAGTAAGTTTATTGCTAATCCATTTAGCGATCGACCTGGAGACAAACTTTACATAACAGGGGATACTTGCCGCTATTTACCCAATGGAACGTTGGAGTTTATTGGTCGCATCGATTTTCAAGTAAAAATTCGAGGTTTTCGGATTGAGTTACTAGAGATTGAAACCTATTTGGAACAGTACCCATCTGTGCAGCAAGGTATAGTTTTGGCACGGGAAGATGTACCCGGTGAAAAGCGCTTAGTGGCATATATCATTCCGAAGCCTGGACAACCAATTCAGGTGTCTGAATTGCGTAGTTTTCTACAAACCAAACTACCGGCATACATGATTCCGGCAGCGGTTGTAGTGATGGACTCTTTCCCGATGACGCCCAATGGTAAGGTCGATCGCCGTGGGTTTCCAGAACCTCAGGTTGCCGATCTGGTTACAAATAGTGAAGTTGTGTTGCCTATTGATGGACTAGAAGCTCAACTTGTTCAAATTTGGGAGCAGATACTCAATATTAAGCCGATCGGCACTACGGATAATTTCATGGATTTAGGCGGTACATCCCTGTTAGCCGCTCGCTTAGCTGACAAAATTGACCAAAAGTTCCAGCAGAAAGTCCCACTATCGATTATCTTCCAAGCCCCAACCATCAAGCAACTATCCCAGATTCTACGTCAAGGCGATATCCCCAACCAAAGCCTTTCTCTTGTCGAGATTCAACCGAAAGGTTCTCAGCCACCACTCTTTCTGTTTGAAGGAGTGTCTATTTATCATCCGTTAATTCCATATTTAGGGCTAGATCAGCCGATATATGGCTTAATTGCTGTTGTTAAAGATGGCGTGCACGGGCCAGTCAATCAGGTTGAGGCGATCGCAGACTATTACATCAATGAACTCGTGAAGGTGCAACCAGAAGGCCCCTATTATTTGGGTGGTTTGTCATTTGGAGGTATTGTTGCTTTTGAGGTTGCTCAAAAATTGGCAGCTAAAGGACAGGAAACAGCGTTATTGGTGATGTTTGATTCCATGTTGCCCTCTGCCTACAAGCCCCTACCCATTCAGCAGCGGCTGCGCTTCCATGTCCAAAAAATTGCTAAGCAGGGCGTAGGTTACATCGTCAGTAGTGTCGTCGATAAAATAACGACAGTTACAGACGGAATGACAATGCTGGCCCGCAAGACGATCGGGCGAGACAACAAGGTGAAAGAACCTACAGAGTCAATGTCTTACACCACCGACTATTTGATCAGAGAGAAGATAATTGATCTGGCAGAACGAGCTTACGCGCCAAAACCCTATGCTGGCAAAGTAGTGATGTTTCGAGCACAGGATTCTCAAGATGGCATAAGTGTCATCCTCGATCCGGATCTAGGCTGGAAACCTTATCTCAAAGACGGTCTGACCATTTACGATGTACCTGGAGACCATCTCAGTATTTTACTGGAACCCAATGTCGGGGCGATCGGCAATCGAATGAAGCTATTACTGGAGGAGGTAATGGTGTAGCAGTAAAGTTTTTGGCATTCTTAATCGATATTCACACAGGGTTGCATCAAATTAGATAATTCAAAAAAGTAGAACTTCCCTCAATCAAGCCGGAAAAACATTTTTAAACTCTCTATTGCCAAATACTCTACCCTAACTCAATAGGCTTGGCTTAAAGATTTTTTACGAATTTCGTCTCACGATTTCATAGGCAATACAGGCATTTTTAAAAAGTCAGATAGTTCTTAAATGAACCGTATTACGCCTTAATTATTCGCTGTGCCAATATCACCATCTGCCGTTCATTTCACCCACAAAAAAAAGAGGCGCACTCGCGCCTCTCAAATCTTTCATCAAAAAAAGTGGGTGGAAACCCCGTCCTTCGCTCGACGGCTTTACAAAAACATACAACACAGAGCTAATATCACAAAAGACGTGTTAGGCTGTGAAGATATGGAAAAAGCCTATCGCTACCGATTCTATCCCACCAGCGAGCAAGAAAACCTCTTGCGACGGACAATGGGCTGTACCCGGCTAGTGTACAACAAGGCTTTGACTTACCGCACGGAATCTTGGTACGAACGCCAAGAAAGAGTTGGCTACAGCGAAACTTCCTCTATGCTGACGAACTGGAAGAAAGAGGAAGAACTTGATTTCTTGAATGAAGTTAGCTGCGTACCTCTTCAACAAGGCTTGCGCCACCTTCAGACAGCGTTCACCAACTTCTTTGCAGGACGAGCCAAATATCCTAATTTCAAGAAAAAGCATAACGGTGGCAGTGCTGAATTTACCAAATCTGCCTTCCGCTGGAAAAACGGACAGGTATTTTTGGCTAAATGTAACGAGCCACTACCTATCCGCTGGAGCAAACAAATTCCCCAAGGGTGCATTCCGTCTACGATTACAGTGAAATTAACGCCTGCTGGGCTTTGGTTTGTATCCATATTAGTAGACGACTATAAAATCCAACCATTTCCAAAAACAGATAAAACTATCGGATTGGATGTGGGGATTACGAGTTTGATTGCTACTAGCGACGGCGATAAAATCGCCAATCCCAAACACTTTAAGAGACTTCGCAAAAAGTTAAAAAGAAAGCAAAAAACGTTAGCACGCAAGCAAAAGGGAAGCAACAATCGGGAAAAAGCCCGGAGACAGGTGGCAAAAGTCCACGCACAGATAGTCGATGTGCGTAAAGATTTCTTGCACAAGCTAACGACTCAACTCGTTCGTGAAAACCAAACGATTGTAGTTGAGGATTTGGCTGTCAAGAATATGGTGAAAAACCATAAGTTAGCTCTTGCCATCAGCGATGCTAGTTGGGGTGAATTGATTCGCCAGCTAAGTTACAAATGCGATTGGTACGGGCGTGAATTAATAAAAATAGACCGCTGGTTTCCCAGCTCTAAGCGCTGTGGAAACTGCGGTCACATTGTTGAGAAATTGCCGTTGAATATTCGCGAGTGGGAGTGTCCCAAGTGCGGGACAAACCACGATCGTGACATCAATGCTGCAAAGAACATTTTGGCGGCTGGGCTAGCCGTTTCAGTCTGCGGAGCAACTGTAAGACCCGAAGAGAGTAAGTCTCGGAAGGCTGGTGCTATGAAGCAGAAACCCAATTAGCGATGATTGGGAATCCCCGCACCTTCAGGTCGGGGTGGATGTCAAGTCAGAGTTCTAAACACTAACAGCAACTTTTGATTCTTTTGCAGTCAACTTTTCGTAAGTCGCCCGCATCTTCAATCCCACCAATACTTGGAATAAACCAGTTCCATTGTTGGAACCAGGATATTCGCGGTGTTGGAGTAACAGGTGAGTCAACTCGCCTTCGTATTTCGCAGAAGTCTTGCTCAAGTGGCTTTCGATGTAAATCACTTCTTCGAGATTCTCGAACTGACCGTCTACTTCCAAAATCGAGACTTCGTGGCCGTAGAAAGCATCTGGGCCGTAGTACATCTTAATTCCGGGATAGGAACAAGTCAGTTTGCGGCCGCAAGGAATCCAGTTAATTGTCGAACCTTCGTCAAACAAATACGCAGGTTCAAAGTTGGCGATACCTTCGCGCTGAATCATTTGGACGCGCAGAACCTTCCGTTCTTTGTCATCTTTGATCAAGTTGGTCGGCAATACTTGAATTACCACGTCAGCATATTGCTTTTGTGGGTCGATGTACGCTGTGAAATCTGGTTTGCGAGCATTGATCGCAAACAGCACGTCTTCGTAACGGTGGCCCCGTTCCGCCATGTCGCGCTGGATTTTCCAAGCAATTTTTACTTCGTCGCTGATGTCGAGGTAGACGCTGAAGTCGATGAGATTTCTCACTCGCTCGTCGTAAAGGGGGTGCAACCCCTCAATCACAATCACGTGATTCGGCTCTACCCGCTCAGGAGGATCGAGCAGACCGGTTTCGTGGTTGTAAATCGGCTTGTCTATTCCCCGACCTTCTTTGAGCGCTTTCATTTGCTCGGCCATCAGGTCAAAATTGTTCGCTCTGGGGTCAAGGGCGGTAATCCCTGTTTCCTTGCGTTGCTTGCGATCGAGACAATGATAGTCGTCAAGGCAGATTACAGTCACGAAATCTTCCCCGAACAAATCTGTCAATCGGCGCAAAAAAGTAGATTTTCCGCAGCCGGAGTCTCCGGCAACGCCAATTAAAACCACGCGATCCGGCTTACTGGTCATAGTTTCCCTCTAACAAAATCACTGTTTACTAAGTAACTGAAGTCTAGATTCCAAAAAATTTCAGCCCGCAGGTAGCTACAAGCAGGCTTTCTGCGGGTTTGCTACCCCGAGAGGATCGAGGACTAACCAGCATACAGCAGTCAGTTGACTGCCTGTCCGGGAAGACCCAAGCAATCTTCAAGGCAAGAAATTAATACTAACTTTAGTGGTTAATCTTACCAGAATGCGTCCGCCCCCTACAAGCTCAACGTCATTTAGCTAAATCCTACTTTCAGCAAGACAGCATTTAAATTGTATATTTCTTGAGCCGTATTCCCCTCTCCCCCTCTCCCCCTCTCCCCAAATCAGAACGAGTTATCGGGGCAGATCCCCCGATCGGGTAAAATATTGGCAGTACGCAGACAACAATAGCTATAGGTCAACACCTGAATGCAGCCGGGCGAGACCAAGGGCGGCGATCGGCTAATCGGGAATTAGAGGCAGAGCGATCTCAACTTGACACTCCCGCCTGCGCGGCAATGCCCAAAGATTCGCGCGGGCAAATTAGTCCAGGTGGCCTTAAGAAAAAAGTAAATTGAGTCTAACGTCACATTCTCTTTCTTTATAACTCTGTATCGTGAAGGACAAGCAACAAATGTACAGCCCAAGCATATCTGGTGTAGCGGCCAACTCAGAATCAGGCAGCCGCATCTTTGTTTACGAAGTGGAGGGTATGCGTCAGAGCAAAGCAACTGACGAAACAAATCACCCGATTCGCCGTAGCGGCAGCGTGTTTATCTCCGTGCCGTACGATCGCATGAATCAGGAAATGCGCAGAATTGCTCGCATGGGTGGCAAAATCGTCAGCATCCGCCCCTCAAACGGCGCTCCCGAAACTACTAATGGCAAAGTCGCACCAGAAGCAGGGCTACAGAGTCAGAAATCTGGAGAAAAAACTAAGCCCATGACTCAAGCAAAGGAAAAAGTTCAGGTTCCTGTTAACCTCTACAAACCGGCCAATCCCTATATTGGTAAGTGCATCTCTACAGAAGAAATGGTCAGAGAAGGCGGCGACGGCACAGTTCGTCACGTCACTTTCGACATTTCTGGTGGCAATTTGCACTATCTAGAAGGTCAAAGTATCGGGATTATTCCCGATGGAACCGATAAAAACGGTAAACCTCACAAAATTCGACTTTACTCGATCGCCTCTACCCGTCACGGCGACAACCTCGACGACAAAACTGTCTCTTTGTGCGTTCGCCGGCTGGAGTACAATGACCCGAAAAGTGGCGAAAGAGTATTCGGCGTTTGTTCGACTTTTCTCACAGGTTTGGAACCTGGGGCTGATGTCAAAATCACTGGCCCGGTAGGGAAAGAAATGTTGTTACCCGATGACGAAGATGCCACCGTGATTATGATGGCTACTGGTACGGGTATTGCTCCTTTCCGCGCTTATTTGTGGCGGATGTTTAAAGAAAATAATCCTGGTTACAAGTTCAAAGGTTTAGCTTGGCTGTTCTTTGGAGTTGCTTACACTCCCAACATTCTTTATAAAGAAGAATTGGAGCAATTGCAGCGCGAATTCCCCGATAATTTCCGCTTAACTTATGCGATCAGCCGCGAGCAAAAGACTGCTGACGGCGGTAAGATGTATATTCAAAACCGGATTCAAGAGAACGCAGACCAACTGTGGGAATTGGTTCAAAAGCCGAAAACTCACACTTACATCTGTGGTTTGAAGGGCATGGAAGGCGGCATTGATGAGGGAATGTCTGCTGCATCTAGCAAGCACGGCATTGACTGGGCTGGCTATCAAAAACAGTTGAAGAAAGAGCATCGCTGGCACGTTGAAACTTATTAATGTGTAAAGTGATTTAATCTGATTTGTAGGGCGGGCTTAGGCTTGCCCTATTTTTTTAAGAAAGAGTTTTTAGCCCATATTCCGCAGTTCTGGCTTTGATGATTAAGGTTTTTCATATATTCACTGTATGAAAAACATCTGCGCCTACCTTGTCTACTTTTGGTATCATTATTGTCAGATTTTTGAGATATACAAGAATTTTGAATTTACAGATATTTCCTAATATATTCATTTGTGGAATCTTTGAGCTAATTTGCCATAAATTAGATATCACAATTCCGGCAACATGATTTTTGCCTTGCTAATTATTGGGATTTATTCAACTATATTCTCAGGTTTATTTTCATCCTTATCCATCTTCAACTATTAAAAAATATTCACTGCAAACGTTTCCTAAATAATTCAATATATCCCAATACGGTTTACTTAGAATAGTCCGAAGAGAGGAACGTTAGCTTTCGCGATCCGAAGGAAAGCAATCTCCGTATCTATTTCTCATAGGGTTTTACCCTCAGGGCGGTCTTAAGTAAACGGTATTGCAATATATCCTGTTTTTTGTTAAGTTGCTCACCTGTTCGGCTCCATTTAGATTGACTAAGTGTACGGCTTAAAACATCTGAAATACCGACCGTATTGTCGGTTTATTTGTTGATTTCTTAACCTAATTTCTCATACTAGAGCGTCGGTACAGTAGAATATTTTGACAAAAAGAACGAAATATGTATTATGTAGGGGTTCTCGCATGAGGGCGACAGTAGATCGCGATCGCCAACCATTTTTTTTGTCCTCATGCAACGCCGGGCCAAGGTCTACATCAACATACATACTATGCCGAGGAGTGTCAATTTCTTTTACTGAACCGACGCCCTAGTATTCCTAAATAGCCTAAATTTAGGACTGTTATCGCTCCTTCATCACTCTCAGACAGTAAAAATATGACCATAATTTGATAATGCTTATCTAGTATGGCTTTGTGGAGCGATTTTCTAACACCTTCCTTTGTTGGGATCGTTTGGGAAGAGATCCTTTGCTGTCGTGTCTTCGAGAATTTACTCTCATGAAAGTGACGAAAGAGCGTTATGGCTCCTTGAGGATCATTCATGGTTTTTACCTCTTTTATCCTGACTCAATATTTTTTAACCAAAAAAGCCTGAAATGCTTGCTGGATAAATATTTCAGGCTTGAATATTTCAACTTGACAACCATCAATTCTGTTTAAATATCTGCGGAATCTGGGCTATAATTAATGACAACTGTCAACTGTCAACTATCAACTGTCAACTGACTAAACTCCAGCAGCAGTAAAAGCTGCCCAGTGATAAGGATTGGCAAAAGGACAGGGTTTGCGGTTGCGAATTTGCTGTAAAGATGCTTCAGCAATCAGGCGAGAACTTTGTGAAAGCCGATCGAACATTTGCGAAATTTGAGGCTGAAAATCCGCCAGCAACACCTCCAATTCCTCGCCTGTCAAATCCCGCAGCCACCTTTGAGCCTCCGCAAGCGATCGCGCCACATCTCCCACTTGCAATCGAGGAAAACGCCCGAGATTTTCATAAAACTTGCTCGTCAGCAGCAGCGTTGAAACATCATTCACTTTCCACAGGCTGCTGACAACACTAGATGTGCCAGCATACAACAAACCCGCGGACAAACCGACAAAATCTTCAGTACCGCTGACTGAGCCTGCTGCAATTTCGCAAGCCGATAAAGTAACTAAAAAGTATTGCCGACAATCGAAATTAAAAATTTCCTCCAAAGTCATAGTATCATTTCTCACAAATACGCCTGATTTGAGCGGGAAAGCGAAATCAAGCACGCTCAAACAAGCAAAGTGAGCGCATTTTTTCTGCTGCACTTGTCCTATTTTCGCGGATGAATTCCCATCATTTACAGATATCGATCGAGAAAAAGCCTCTTTAATTGCTGGCTTCTGCCGCAAAATTTCTGTACTGGAAAAACACTGGGAAATATTGCCGATTTCCAGGTTGCTGTAAAGCGCATCTCTGCTGAAAGTGGGAACTGCCAACAGGTGCTGCAAATTCGGTCTGTAGCGGCCGATAGCTGCGCTGCGCGCGATTTGTCTCAACCGCAATAGCTGGCAGCTAGGAGCATAGCGAATTCCTCCGGCAAATCGATCGATCAAATAAGCAGGAGGAGGTGAAATTTCCCCAAAGGACGAACTGTGAGAAAAATCCGAACTGTTGTGCGTATCCAACAGATCGAAACCGCTGCGATCGCCGCCATGAGACCTGAAAATTGCCCCGGTGTCCTCCAACCCGTCTCTCACCCCCAAAGGCAAAGCATGGAGCGGCAAAGCGTGCAAAAATCGGTGCGGCACCACAATTAGCCGATCGCAATTTTCCGGAATCAGCGCCACCACTCGATCGATTTCCAACAGCGCGGCCAAGCGTTTGAGGCGAGCCGGGAGATGATTGATCCAGCGACCTTTTTGCTCGGAATAAGCGCTGAGGTACTCTCCGGCCCAAGTTTCGGCAGCTAAAGCATTTCCCGCGGCACAGAGGTGAACGGCGGGATATTCTGCACTCTTCACCACCACAAAAGCCACTACCAAATCCTCCAAACTCGCCCACACCACAGCAGCACAATTGGCATCAGGCAACAATTGGCGAATTTGCTCGAAAGTAATGGGTTCAACTTTGCGAGCTAAGCTGAAGAAAGGGTCGTTTGCCTGCACCTCGCGCGCAATCAACCCATCAAACTGCCGCCACAATTGATTTAAGTGCATAAAATCGGAGTTCGGCATCAGAGAACCGCTGTTCAAACCAGGGCTGTCGCCCTCAGAAATCAAGCTAGTGCTGGGTTCGGGTTGTCGCTGTTGTTGCTGCCGCTGTTCCCTTGCTATTTCCAGTTGCAATGACTCCAACTCGCTGCGTACCGCTGCCGGAATGTCGCCTTTTGGGGTCAGGGGGGATTTAACCAGGAGTTCTACCAAATTCCGATTTTTGTGGCGTTCAGCGTATTCCAGGGCTTTAGCGTAATATTCCGGCTGGCCCGGGCCGAGTTCTAGGCAAACTTGTACGAGGGATTTATAGAGTCCTCTCCAGGTGCTGACTAATTTGGCTTTTGAGTTACTTCCCCGATCGCCCAAATCGGCCGCATCAACCCCAACTTCGCTCCGCAAGAATTCCACAGTATCGACAGCAGTAGTAAAAACGCCGTAGGCGCGCAGCAACTCGCCTCGCCTTCGGTAAGCTTCACCCAAATAAAATAAAATTTGTGCCCAACGGTGGGGATAGGTTTCGCGAGTGTAGATTTGGCCGGCACTGTGATAGCAGGCGATCGCGCTTTCGATGCGAGACGAGTTTTCCGTCTCCGTCAGTTCCGAAAAAGCTCGGCCCAGATAAATTTGCAGCATGGCCCAGCGGTGGGGAGATCCGTGTTTGGTGTAGACTTGGGCTGCATTTTGATAACAGGCGATCGCGCTTTTGAGATTGCGGTTTTTTTCGCCTTTCACGTGTTGGCTGAAAGCGCGTCCGAGGTAGGCACAGAGCATTGCCCAGCGTTCGGGAGTTTTTTGGCGGTTGCAAAAGAGCAAAGCATTTTGATAGCAGGCGATCGCCATTTCCAGATTTTCCGCTTTTTCCCCTTTCACCCGCAGACTGTAGATCCTGCCGAGGTAAGTTTGGATCGAACCCCAGGCTTCGGGAAATTTGATGCGAGTGTAGACTTGCAAAGAATTTTGAAAGCAGGTGAGTGCCATTTCCAGATTTTCGACTCCTTCGCCCTTAATTCGATCGATAAACACCCGGCCCAAATTCCTTTGAGTCGTCGCCCATTGCAGCGGAAAAGCTTCCTTAGTCCGCACTTGCAAAGCTCTCTGGTAGCAGTTGACAGCGTATTCGAGATTTTCTGCCCGATTCCCCCGCAGGAAATCATAGTAAGCATTTGCTAAATTATTTTGAGTCGTCGCCCAGCGCCGGGGAAACATCTTGCGGTTGTAGACTTGCAAGGCATTGTGGTAGCAAACGACTGCCTGTTCGAGATTTTGGGCTTTGTCACCGCGCAGTCGGCGGCTGTAAGCGCGGCCGAGATTGTTTTGAGTGCTTGCCCAATCTCCTCCAAAACCCTCGCGGTTGCGAACTTGTAGGGCGTTTTGATAGCAGGCGATCGCAATTTCGAGATTTTCGGCCGCATCTCCCCTGAGGCGCTCGCTATAAGCGTTTCCCAGATTGTTTTGCAGCGTCGCCCACTGTTCCGGGTACTGTTCGCGAGTTCGCACTTGCAGGGCATTAGCAAAGCAAGCAATGGCTTGTTCGATATTTTGAGCCTTATCGCCTTTGGGGCGATCGGTATAAGCATTGCCCAGATTATTTTGCATGACTGCCCACTCTTGGGGAAAGTCTTTGCGGGTAAACACCTTAGCCACGGTTTCGTAACCGGCGATTTCGATTTCCAAGTTATTCGCCTTGCTACCGAGGGGAAACCGCCCAATTTTGTTGCTCAGATTGCCAATTAGGGCCGCAATGCGCCTCGCCTCTGATTCTGGGGCAGTAGGGAGTACCAAAGTTGCCCAGCGGCGCAGCAAATCTGCGAAATTCTGGTCGAGTTTGTCTAAATTGTTTCTCAGCAGCGCGTACACGTGCTGCGAATCAGGGTTGCGCGCCACTGCTTGCAATACTTCTGCTAAAAAAGCCAGATATGCTGCCCCGGTTCCGGGCAATTTAGCATTGCTCTTAGCAGATTCTAAGGGTGCGATCGTCCTTTGAAAGAATTTTGCAGCTTTGAGCAAGCTGTCTCGTGTCAGTGCCGGCTCTTCCAAGTACAGCATTTGCACAAACCCAAAGTCGATCGACTTTGAGTCAGTCCTCAAAATCAAATCTATTCCTGAGTCCACAGGATTTTCCAGCAGCGCTCGGAGCATATTAACATCAGTTTCGCGACGCTGTTCGTCCATCGTGCATTCCGCCGAACTATTAACGATAGGATTGCTGCTTCTGTGCAGCCAATGAAATTAGGAACTGTTTCAATTTGGCTCTCGAACCGGAGGTAGGAGTCTCCGACGGATTATAGACCTTAAAGGATGAAATCAGTTAAACCAGGATTCACAAGTGGCAACAGACAGGCTGATAGCGAGATTAGCACCTACAATCACTAATAGTATTATTGTGCCCGTTGTCTTTAGCCAAATTCCGGTCTAATGCGTCGTCAGTGTTTCGGGGCGGGTTTCACAGACAATATTCTAGTCGAGGATAAAACTCAATTTTATCTTGAGATATTTTTTGTGTCGATCGGGATTCAAAAGCGGTTAAAAATTCCCAACCGGGAGTCTATTAACTTTAAGACTTATCTAGAAGTATTAAAAAAACCCGGTTTTTGCAGCATACACATCGTCACAGCGCAGTGTATTTGCCTAAAAAACTGGTTTCCGGGCAAGTCCTAAACTGGATAAAACCCGCCCCGACAGACTTGCAGCGGGGCGGGTTTACTTTTACCCTGATAGGGACTGATATCATGTCCGGTCGATTACCATAACAAAAACGGTTTGTAGTGCGCCCGAAAGTCCGCTCTGATGCTGCGGACTTCAGTCCGCACTACGAACGCATCTGATTGCGATGATCGAACACGACAGGAGGCTAAGAAACCGGGTTTCTCAGGAATAGCGCCTCTGCATATTGCGCCAGTTGCAGCGCTACAGCTCACAAAAATCAACCCAGTAGATTTTAGTGTACCGCTTGAGAGCGCAACGCTTCCTCAACGGCAAGCAAAGCCCGATCGACTTCAGCAGCAGAAACAATTAGAGGTGGAACAAACCTCAACACCTTCGGCCCGGCGGGAACCAACAGCACACCAGCGGCGATCGCAGATTTAACAATATCAGCCGATGTCAGTGCAATATCAGCCTGCAATTCCAGCCCGACAATCAAGCCCCAGCCCCGCACCTCAGCAATCAAATTCGGATATGCAGCCGCCAGTTGGTTGAGGCCAGCTTTCAACTGTGCTCCGCGCTGTTGGACGTTTTCCAGCAGGTTTTCCCGTTCTAAAGTTTGGCACACGCACAAAGCGACAGCACAAGCAAAAGGATTGCCGCCAAAAGTGCTCGCGTGACTTCCCGGTTCAAACACATCGCAGTGAGACTTGCACAGCATAGCGCCGATCGGAATACCGCCGCCCAATCCCTTCGCAGAGGTAAAGATATCCGGTTCAATACCGAGATTTTCGTAACCCCAATATTTACCGCTGCGTCCCATCCCGACTTGCACTTCGTCGAGAATTAGCAAAATGCCTTTTTCGTCGCAAATTTCCCGAATCCGTTGGAAATAGGCGATATCTCCGGGACGAACTCCCCCTTCACCTTGCAGCGCTTCCAGCATAATTGCAGCTACTTGGCGTTCGTCTTTGTCGAGTTGCTCGATCGCCAGTTCGATCGCACTAATGTCATTGTAAGGAACATAGTGAAATCCCGGAACCAACGGACTAAAACCCTTCTGATATTTAGGTTGTCCCGTCGCCGTAATCGTCGCCAAAGTCCGCCCGTGGAAACTAGCAACAGCAGTAATTATGGTCGGATTCGAGATATTTAATTGTTCGTGGGCGTACTTGCGCGCCAGCTTAATCGCCGCTTCATTAGCTTCCGCACCCGAGTTGCAAAAGAAAGCTCTGTCCGCGCAAGAATGATCTACAAGCCACTTTGCCAGCTCGCCCTGTACGGGGATGTAGTAAAGATTAGAAACGTGGTGCAGCGTCTGAATTTGCTGAGTTACCGCTGCCACCATCGCCGGATGGGCGTGTCCCAGAGTGCAGGTAGCAATACCCGCCACAAAATCGAGATATTCGCGGCCCTCGGTATCCCAAACGCGACAGCCGAGGCCTCGTTCCAGGGCGATCGCAAAACGCCCGTAAGTAGTCATTACATAACTGTCGAAGCCCTCAGAACTGAACAAACTGGCTTCGGCTTGCACGCTTGGTTCTTTTAGTAAGGTTTCTGGACTCACGAATCGCTCCTTAACACATAATATGTAGAACTAGATTGTACGGTAAAAATCCAGCTTCGCGTTGCAGGCTGTTAATTTTGTCATAAAATTGTAACAGTAACAGCAATAAATCCCTCACAAATCTACTGATGAGTTATTACATTTCTCCTAACTTTCTCGATAAAGTTGCGGTGCACGTCACTAAGAACTTTTTAAATTTGCCTGGGGTAAGAGTTCCCCTAATTTTGGGAATTCACGGCCGCAAAGGAGAAGGTAAAACATTTCAAGCCGAACTGGTTTTTCGGCGAATGGGCTTTGAACCGGTGATGATATCTGGTGGAGAATTAGAAAGTCCCGATGCCGGAGATCCGGCGCGTTTAATTCGTTTGCGCTACCGCGAAGCTGCGGAGCAAATTCGAGTGCGGGGCGAGATGTGTGCAATTTTTATTAACGATTTGGATGCCGGTGCTGGCAGGTTCGATACTACGACTCAATATACTGTAAATACTCAGATGGTCAATGCCACTCTGATGAATATTGCGGACAATCCCACTAACGTGCAGTTACCGGGAAGTTATGACAGCACGCCGCTGCACCGAGTGCCGATTATTGTCACCGGAAATGATTTTGCTACCCTGTACGCGCCGCTGATTCGCGACGGGCGGATGGAAAAGTTTTATTGGGAACCCAGCCGGGATGATAAAATTGGGATTGTCAGCGGAATTTTTGAGTCTGACAATTTGTCACAAACCGAGATAGTGGGTTTGGTAGATAATTTTGCAGATCAGGCGATCGACTTTTTTAGCGCTTTGCGATCGCGCATTTACGACGAACAAATCCGCGAATTCATCCACAAGATAGGAATCGAGCAAGTTTCCAAGCGTTTAGTCAACACTCTGGAAGCACAGCCAGATTTCCCGAACCCTAATTTCAGCCTCGCTCATTTATTAGAAATGGGTAGTTCAATGGTTGGTCAACAAAAGCGGGTACAGGAAATGCGCTTGGTAGATGAATACAACCAATCACGGCTGTTTAACGTTCCTGGAACTGTCAATGTCCCGGCTGCTGCGCCAACACAAAATCAACAAAACGACCCCTCATCGAAATATTATAAGGCTTATGTCGAGCCAACTTCAACTATTAGTAACAGTAAAGCTGCGCGGCTGAGCGGCGAGGTATTGGAACAAGTGCAACAGTTATTAGCAAGGGGCTGCAAAATAGGGATGGAATATGCAGACAATCGCCGATTTAAAACAGGTTCCTGGCAAAGTTGTGCGACAATTAAAACGGCACAGGAAAAAGATGTGGTTGTATCGTTAGAAACTTGCTTGGCGGAACACGGCGGGGAATACGTGCGGCTGATTGGTATCGATCCAAAAGTCAAGCGCCGGGTAGTTGAAACAATTATTCAGCGGCCACAGTAGGCTGTGCTTCGGGGCACCTTACAAATTCAAGAAGACTGGGCGGTTGAAACCGCGTCTATACAAGCAAAACCCGCCTCCGCGGGTTGAAGAGTGGGCAGTTAAAATTATGTTATCCTCTTCAGTCCGCGAAGGCGGACATCGTTTGTGTAGATGCGGTTTCAACCGCCGTCTTATCTAAATTCTGCTGCTAAATTATGCTGCAAAAATTTATCAAAAGTTGCCCGATCGGGCATAGCAACCTGAGCACCCACCTTAGTTGCACACAGAGCACCCGCTGCACAGCCCCACACCACCGCCTCCGACAGCGATCGCCCGCCATCTAGCGCCGCAGCCAACCCGCCGTTAAAAGCGTCGCCAGCAGCCACTGTGTCGATCGCCCTCACAGCAAAAGCAGGCACAAAAAAGCTCTCATCCGCAGTCACAGCAACCGCCCCGCGATCGCCCAATTTGACAATAACATTCTCGACACCGCGCTGCTGCAACTGTTTAGCTGCCCGAATCGCCGTTTCTGTGTCATTCACCGGAAAACCGAATAACTGTCCAGCTTCCACTTCATTCGGTGTGATAATGTCAATTAGGGGATAAAGGTCGATCGGCAAATCCCCCGCAGCCGGTGCCGGATCGAGAATCACTCGCACCCCCAATTCACGGGCGACTTTCGCAGCTTTTTGAACAAATTTCAGCGGAATTTCTAACTGTAACAGCAAAGATGTAGCTTCAGACAACACTTTTTTAAGACGTTCTATATCTGCATCACCAACATTATTATTTGCACCCGGAATCACAATAATATTATTTTGACCGCTATCGTCTACGGCAATAATTGCCACACCTGAATGAGTGCTTTTATCTATTAATACATTTTCTGTATTCAAACCATAGGATTGTAAACTTGTCAATAATTCTTCAGCAAATTTATCGTTGCCCACACGCCCGATCAGGTGAGTCGAAGTTCCAAGACGCGACGCTGCTACGGCTTGATTTGCTCCTTTACCGCCGCCGGCAGTGAAAAAATTGCTACCGATGATAGTTTCCCCAGGTTGCGGCAATCTGGGAGTTTTTGCTGCGAGGTCAATGTTGATACTGCCAAATACAATGAGGCTCATGGATTGTTGAATTGGGTAATTGGTAATTAGGTTTGTAGTGAGGACTTCAGTCCTCTGAGTTTAATATTGAATTTGGGCATTGGGAATTGGGAATTGGGAATTGGGCATTGGGAATTGGTAATTGGGAATTGGGAATTGGTAATTGGGAATTGGGAATTGGTAATTGGTAATTGGTAATTGGTAATTGGGAATTGTCATTGGCTTATCTTGCTTATTTCATGATTTTTCCATCTAACTGACAACTGTCAACTGACAACTGTCAACTGTCAACTGTCAACTGTCAACTGTCCCCTGAGACGTGCTAGAACTGGTATGGTCTACATCGGTCAATGCAATGGCTGCACTCACTCTCGATCGCAATCCCTGTGTCCTGCTAGTAGAAACAGACGAAGTTCTCGCCGGACACTTAAGTCTAGACTTAAAATCCTCCGGCTACGAACCAGTAATAGCTTCTAGTATCGCCACAGGCCAACATTTAGCCCATAAATTGCAGCCAGCTTTGATTGTAATCGATCGCATACTTGGCCCTGAATCGGGGCTGTCGCTGTGTTCTCACCTCCGAAGTGGTGGCAATCGGGCGCCAGTGCTATTATTGATCGGTCGCGATACAGTGGACGATCGCGTGGCTTGTCTGGAAGCTGGCGCAGATGATTATTTTCTCAAACCTTACCGCACTGAGGAGTTTATGCAGTTGGTGCGCTTGTATTTGCAGCCGGATAACACCAGCAGCGAACAACTGAGGTTTGGTGATTTAGTTTTGGATTTGGCGTCTAGGCGAGCTCTACGCAACGGACGGGCGATCGACCTGACGATGAAGGAATTTGAACTGCTAAAGTATTTGATGGAACATCCCCGCGACGTTTTGACTCGCGAACAAATTCTAGAGAATGTTTGGGGTTACGACTTTTTGGGTGAGTCGAATGTGATTGAGGTTTACATCCGCTATCTGCGTCTCAAAATTGAAGATGAGGGCGAAAAGCGCTTGATTCAGACTGTGCGCGGTGTTGGTTACGTGATGCGCGAAGCTTGAAGTCAGTTGACAGTTGACAGTTGTCAGTTGACAGTTGTCAGTTGACAGTTGTCAGTTGACAGTTGTCAGTTGACAGTTGTCAGTTGACAGTTGACAGTTGTCAGTTGACAGTTGTCAGTTGACAGTTGTTAAAAAGTCCCATTCCAATTACCAATTCCCAATTCCCAATTACCAATTACCCATTACCAATTACCCATTACCAATTCCCCATTCCCAATCTAAAATCTTTATGAGTTATTTAACTAATTTCCTAAATATTGGGGTAATTATATTTTTGCTTGGATGTTCGCCGGCTTTACCTGTCGCAAATTCTGGTGTTACTGGTACTTTGGCGTCGCAGTCTCCGACGGCGACAACATCCGGTCAAGTTTTGCCTGTTTCTGCTAGAGCTCGGATAGCCGATCGCCAGATCGAACTTGAAGTCGCCAAAACATCCGAACAACAGGCTATGGGTTTAATGTACAGAACTTCTTTGGCCGATGACAGAGGAATGCTGTTTGAGTTTAAACCCGCGCGCTGGGTCAATTTTTGGATGAAAAATTGCAAGATTTCTCTGGATATGATTTTTCTGCGGGATGGAGTCGTGACAGCCATCGCAGCAGAGGCACCTCCTTGTACAGCCGATCCTTGTCCCACCTACGGGCCCGATACTGCTGTCGATCGAGTAATCGAGATCCGGGGTGGCCGGGCTGCTGAACTTGGTGTCAAAGTGGGCGATCGGATTGAAATCGAGTTTTTCCAGTAACACTTCGGACATTTTCAGGGCTTACACATGGGGCTAGAAACCCGGTTTCTAGGTGTATTTCTGGTTCCCAGTCGCAAAATTTAGTAGAAACCCGGTTTCTGAAGTCACTCCCCCTCTCTCCCCTCTCCCCCTCTCTCCCCTCTCCCTTTCCCGCTGAGTTCGGCTTCGAGAAAACCTCAAAAAATTAATAAACTTTACAAAACTTGATAATATCTGTTAAAGTATTAATGTAAGATACAGCACAAAGACCAAAAGATTTGCTACGATGTCAATCTGAGTTCGTCTGGGCTTGAGCTTGTTTGCAGAAGCTGTAGATTGTTAGTTCCAGGTATGAGAAGAGTCAGCGACTCGTTACCAATCCTGAGAGACGATGCTTAGCCGATCGGGCTCCTGGCACGAAAAGAAATTCTCTGGAACTTCTGGCGCCAAACCTGAATCTACTAAACCTGTCGGAAGTAAGATGCTACAAGCCAAATTAAGTGGCAAAGTTAACTTAAGGTAGCAAGGTCGGCTGCGATCGACATATCTGACCAAATATTGCCGAAGTAGATTTGCGGATTCTGCACTTTCGCAGATGAAGTTAAACTCTGAACAACAGTGCAATTAGTTTAGGTAGCAGAATTTCTTCAGATTCGCGTTGCACAATACCGAGGTATTCAGTTTAAGTTCGATCGCGCTCAACAGGCGATCGGGCAGACAGCAGCAAAAGTGCAAAACCTTTCACTTCTGGGGAAAGGTTGGCTTTAGAGTCACACTCAGCAGTAAATTTGGGATTTTCCACAACCGCTAATACTGTTTTAACAGCTATCGACGGCCAAGAGACAGATTTAAAACTGGCTTATTACTAATCAAAAACATCAGGTTCGCATCAGAAAATGGTGTCCTATACATGGAGACAAAATCACATGGCACCCGCTACATACACTAGATTAATTCGATTTTTACAAGAAGATTTGGCAATCTCTCCCGCGTCCATCGCTGTCGCCGAACGTGTTGGCGGTGACGAAAAACGGCAGCGAGATCGAGACCCTAATTCCTTGCCGATGGTTCTGTGGCAGTACGGTTTAGTCACTCTGGAACAATTGGATAAAATCTTTGATTGGTTATCCCAAGCCTATTAAAAGGATTTTAGATTTGAGATAAAACCCAAAATCCAAAATCCTTTAATAACTAAGATTAAGATCCAGCTAACTCTTTCGCAGCAGCGGCGATACCGGCACCAGGAAGGCAGCCTTCATGACCCAATTCTTGCAACACGACTTCCAAAGCGGAAATTGCTGCTAGAATATCGCGATCGCACACAAAGCCCAAATGACCGATGCGGAAGATTTTACCTTTCAAATGGTCTTGTCCGTCGGCGAGAGCAATATCAAACTTCTTTCTCATCAAAGTTCGCACTTTTTGAGCATCTACAGACGCAGGCGGCATAACTGCGGTAATGGCAGGACTGGCGGCATCATCAGCAGCAAATAATGGCAAACCCAAAGCTTTTACAGCGGCGCGAGTAGTTGTCATCAAGCGCTTGTGTCTGGCGAAAACGTTTTCCAATCCTTCGCCTTTCATTATTTGCAGCGATGCTTGCAGCGCAAAAAACATATTGACTGGCGGAGTAAAAGGAGTCGTATTTTTGGCAGCGTCTTTGCTATATTTACCCAAATCTAAATAATAGCGGGGCAGTGTGGCAGTTTTGTAAGCTTTCCAAGCCTTAGGACTAACGGCTACAAAACCCAAACCCGGGGGAATCATGTAAGCTTTCTGAGAACCAGAAGCAATCACATCTAGCCCCCAAGCTTCCATTGGCACGCTGACAGCACCTAAACTGGTGACAGCATCAACCATAATTAAAGCTTCGCCGTGGGCTTTGACGTGGCGGTTGATGGTTTCGAGGTCATTCAGGACACCGGTAGAGGTTTCTGAGTGAGTGACGATGACAGCTTTGATTTGCTTCTCAGTATCTGCTTCGAGTTTTTCGCGGAAGTCTTCGGGGTTCAAAGGTTGACCCCACTCAGCTTTGACGATTTCGGCATTTAAACCGTAAGCTTGTGCGACTTCAGCCCAGCGTTCGCCAAATTTGCCGTTGCATCCGACTAAAACTCGATCGCCCGCACTCAAGAAATTAATTATCCCAGCTTCCATCGCGCCGGTACCGGAAACCGTCAAACTCAGTACGTCGCCGCTGGTTTGGTGCAGCCATTTGAGATTTTCGGTACATTCGGCAAAAATCGCGTCAAATTCCTTGCTGCGGTGGCCCATCGGGTGTTTTGCCATTGCTAGCAAAGCCGCTTCCGGCACCGGTGTAGGGCCGGGAATCATCAGCATTAACTTGTTGTCCATTATGTCGTCCTAACTTTTTCGATGGGAGTTCTACAGAATAAATCAAATACGATCGGTTGGTACTCTAAGTTTTTTAACTTTTAATGCCAGTATGGTTAGTTTCATTTAAAGACCAACGGTATTCTACTGCCAAGTTCGATCGCTCGCAGCTTTGTTCTAATTGCTTTTGAATGGCAAGGGCTTTACGCAGGGTAATAATAAGTTGGTGAACTTGTTGCTGTTGGGGCGATTGTGGACTGACAGCAAACATTGTTTTGCGTTCTAACAATTGAAGTAACAATTCATAATGAATGTACGAAGGAAGGGGAATTGGCTCCATGAAAGCTAACATACCTCAGCGAACCGATACCCCATTGCAAGTGCATGGGGCATCACAGGTGAACATTAGATGCCCGACTTCTTATTTGTTTTCTAACCTTACAAAAACCCCTGCTTTGCCGATCGAATATTCGGGGCTGGGTGCGTTGGTAACGCTAAATTTTGCGATCGACTGGCGACAGCGAATAGATTTAATTGCTTTCTGGCAAAATATTTCTCTGCAATATAGCTTTGAGTGCTATTTTTTTTGCAGTTAGGCGCTTGAGTCGATGCAGGCTAGAATTTCTGATTATTTACCTACTCAATCATTTTTTATCAGAATTCGGGGGTGTTTTTGAACTAACCCCACCGATGAATCGGGGGGATTCGTGCGATTCCAATAAAGGTTTCACACAGGCGTGTTCAATGCGCCGCTACCCACTCAGTCTAGATTACTCTAAACTTTGCGTATACTTTTATGCTTCTATCGCTTGGAAAGTCCATCACTCTGCCAGGTTGGTACGCTCGACATCCTGCCATTATTTGCCCTTTAACTGTTCCGAATCGAAGTCGGATATGTCCGTTGCCTGGATTTCTCAGTACTAGGATGTTTCGTCGCGTAGATGGTTGCTCCTACTCGCTTGAATCTATTGTACCACGGCGGCTAAAGCCGTGCAACCCCTTCTAGGCGGTTGAAACCGCTACCGACTTATCCCCATGTCTCGCATCGAGGGGCCCGGCGGGCTCGTTCTTTGGTCAAGCAGTCTCGCCTTTGGTGATGGGCGGATGTGTCTTGGCAAGGGAGGCTAAAGCAGCACCCGGATCTGGCTGTTTGACTAGGGATTCGCCGATCAGGACGGCTTGGACTCCGGCGCTAGCAACTTGGGTGAGGTCGTCGGGAGTGTGGATTCCTGACTCGCTGACGGTGAGGATATTTTTTGCTTGGATTGCCGTTTGGCGCGAGGCTAATAGTTGGCTGGTGGTTTCTAGGCTGACGGAAAAGTTTTCGAGGTTGCGGTTGTTGATGCCGATCAGGTTGACTCCTTCTAGGGTTAATACTCGATCGAGTTCTTCGAGAGTGTGAACTTCTATTAAGGCCGTCATCCCCAAAGTCTTGACAATTTTCACAAAGTATTGTAAGTCTTTGTCAGATAAGATGGCAGCGATTAACAATACAGCATCGGCGCCGCTAATCCGGGCGAGATAGATTTGGTAAGGATAGATAATAAATTCTTTGCAAAGTAAGGGCAAATCGACGGCGGCACGGATTTTAGCGAGGTTGTCGAAACTGCCTTGAAAGAACTTTTCATCGGTGAGTACGGAGATGCAACTGGCGCCGTTTTCTTGGTATGCTTGGGCGATCGCCACGGGGTCGAAATCTTCGCGAATTACGCCTTTGCTGGGGGAAGCTTTTTTGACTTCGGCGATGATTGCTGGTGCGGTTTTACCGTTTTTAAGCGCGCCGAGGAAGTCGCGGATCGGCGGCGCAAAGGGGAGTCTTTTGTGAAGTTCGGCTAAGGGCGTGCGATCGCGCTTTTGGGCTACTTCAACCTCTTTTTGCCAGACAATTTCTTCGAGGATGTGCCGGGGTTCGGCGTCGGGTACGGCGATTTTGTAGCTGAGGTAGAGTACGGAGACTGAGGTGCTGGGGGGACGGCGGCGGATTTGAAGCATAGTAGAGGGGATAAAGGGCGATCGCGACAAGTTTCAATCTATTATATGATAGAAGTCTCTATTACGATTAATTGAACAGAAACAAACTCGGATTGACATGAAAAAACTTTCCCAAAGCCTCAGCTTGTTTTTTGGTAATTTCTAGTTGACCGTTAACGATTTCTGTTGCCATCTCAATTGTGTCCATAATTCCCACTAAATCCGCTGGCTCTAGATTTTTAGCATCCATCAAATGAAGAAGTCTTGAGTGGGGAGTTGAAGCATTTATTTGATAATGTGTTTCTTCAAAATCCTCAATTAATTTGACTAAGAGTTCTAGGAGAGTGTCTTCTTCGGGAGTTAGATTGTTCCGAGAAAGCAAGCTTTCAACTATTTCTAAAAATATCTTGTTTTCATCTTCATTTTTGATAATGCGCGGTTGATATTGAGATAGCAAGCTGCTGTATCTGTCGGAGTCAAAAGTAAGGGTCATTTTTCCAGTTGTTTTTGTCATATTCTGCATGAGTCAAAATGTACTTGATATAAACAATCTGCTTTTGATAGTTAAGACTTACGATTAAGCGATATTTATTTCCTTTGATGTTGAAAATTGTAAAATTTCCAACTGCTTCAGCTTGAGGATAAATAGTTTGAACTTCAATAAGCTTAGTCCAGTTGGCTTGACTAGCAATCTTGTACCAATCATCGAGGGCTTCGCAAGAATCAGCATGATTTTGGCAGTAGTCTCTTAATTTTTTGCGACTGATAACGTGCATTTAGCGATCGATTGACAAATTAGATTGCATTTGATAAAGATATTATAAGGTCGATCGGGCCTCTTTTTCTATGTTTGGGCGGGAATAGTTAGTTTTGACATACTCTTTTAGTACGGGCCCAAGGGTGAAAAATGTGCGATCGCCCTCCTGGATTTTTTCAACTAATGAACGCCGTCCCAAGGATTGCATAACTTTCAAAAAGTGCGATCGGGATAATAGCAGATTCTCTGGCACTTTTGAGAGGGAAACAGGCGCGGTTTCACTTGCTAGCCACGACATTACCTGTTTTTATGATTATCATTCGTTAACGATTTGCTGATTTAAATCTATTCACCTGCATGGCGATCGGGTTCAAATTCATAAAAATGAATTTTTTGGCTAACTTTACAGTAAAATATCCGGGAACATCTTTTATCACTACTACTTTGTCCCATTTTGAAAACATCAGCGCTATATTTAGTGTATTTTTTACGGCCAATTGTTATTTTTTCACCTTGATACTTGTGCTTGCGAATATCTATATCTAGATCGTAGACAATTTGAGTCATCGATTTGATAAATCTTTCTTGATAGGAACGATTTTCATTGAAAAACTTAGCTCGTTGTATACTCAGCCAAAATTTTTCATTTAATTCATAATCTTGCCGTGTCAAATTAGACAACCATCCATCTTGTAAAACTGATTGACTGTAGCAAATTTCAATAGCTTGCCGAATCTGATTTTCTCGGTGTCTTTCGTCAACTATAATTTTTGATAAAAAATCAGTTACATCAAATAGCTGTTTTACATCCTCAGCTACCAAAAAATTTTGAGCAACTGAAATATTATCAGATTCTACCATTACTGTCTGACAAGCAGTAGGACTTACCAAGTACAGCAAGTCAGTATAATTACAAGACAAGCATTTATCAAGCAATAAATTCCATTCATTTAAGACATCTTCAGGAAGTAATTCATTACCAAATTTACACGCGGGGTTATTTTCGGCTAATGCGGCGCACTCTCCAGGACAAAATTCAAATCTTCTAAACAATTCAGGGATAATTTTATCCTTAAAAAATCTTGTGTAATGTTCTTCAACTTCTGGCTGATTTTTGAAAGGATTATTATTGTATATTTCTGCCAGCAGTCCCTCACTAAATTTAAACTTAATTAACTGATATAAACTGTCTGTATCTCTTTCAATATTTTCAATATCGGTTAGTAATGAGTTAAGGGACTGAAAAATTTCAAAATAGCGTCGCGATTGCCATGCTTTTTCACTGACAGCTAAATAGACAGGATCTAAATATTTTCTCATTATCTAAACTTTGCCATCCTTTTCTTCAAAGTTGCTTCCATTAAATCCCGCGCGTCATTTTCATCAAAGAAGCCAACTGGCCAATTTTGGATCTCGCCAAACTCATTAATTTGAATTGGTTTTACAACCGAAGTTTTCTGCTTCTCATCAAAACTCACGAAAAGGGTATTTAAAAGCTCTTTAATTTCCCCTGATTCTTCTTGGGCAATTCGCAGACACAATCGGTTGATTAAATGTTCGCTATGGGTTTCGATAACTAATTTTTTTCCAGACTTAGCCATGCAAATAAAAAAATCAGCAAGCTTTGACTGTAGTGAAGGATGTAAATGAATTTCAGGCTGTTCTAAAACAATAGTTTCTTCTGGTTTTGTCCGCAAGCATTCTACTAAAATTGGCAAAATTTGACTGACACCAAATCCGACATCTGGTAAATGTACTTCTATTCCCGATGAGTTTAATTTAACTTGACCTGGAATGCCACCTAAACCAACTACAGAAGTGATATTAGGTAATTTCATACATTCGGATAACCACCAGTTGACTGCTTCTAGCATTTTGTCTGACTCTCGCAGTTCGTATTCTTTGATCTGTTTTCCTTGATAAATACATCTGTAATATTTAGGAATTTTATGTTCTTGTTCGATAGCAAGAACTAAGGGAGTATATTCACCATTAATCCCAATATCAATCTTTCTCAAATCCTCAAAAAAGTAGAATCGCTTGGGCGCTTCACGTAGAGGCCCTATATATCTAACACTAGACCATAAATTTCTCAAATAAGTGGCGGTGACTTGATAAGAACCATAATAATACATCAGTTCAAATTCTTTCTCTTGCCTAAATAAAGAAAATTCATCTCCGAGCAAAGTTGCAGGGATCTTCTGAATATCTGCTTTTTTTTCGGGTGCAGGTTTCTTCTGAAGATACGTACTCAAGTTACGGAGCGTGGTATCAATAAATTTCGATAAGTGTTTCGGTATTTTTGTTCTGCTATTTGTGAAATCGTTGTTAACCTTATTTAGATTTGTATAGCTTTGTTTGGTGAAGTCATTGATTGTTAAAAGCGTTGGTAGTATACCCTCAAATTTAACTTGTACATTGTCAAACACTACTTCCTCTATCACGGTCTCTTTGAAAAACTTGGTTTCTGTGAATTTTCTGGTATCTAAACGATTGCGCTGGTATGTAGAAAATATGTCAAATAATCCATAATCTATCCATCTAAATAATAAATCTTTCAGTTCAACATACTTTAATTTGATTAAATATTTTCCCTCGCCTGATTGAATAATTTCCCATGAAAAGTTTCTTTCTATATCTCGAAAAACAAAGCTATTAACTAACAATTTGTTTTTGTTTTCTGATGAATTCATTGTTTCATTTTCCAGATTGGAGAGTTTTATTTCCACTTCTACATCAATCTGAACAGATTGTCTTGTATTCCAATATCTTGTTTTGTCTCTTAAATCAAAATCCCCTGATAATTTCCAGAAAAACCCGATTTCTTTTTCGGTTGCATGATTGTTGATTACATCTGCCCAATCACCCAGACGCACGTACAGACCATTAAAAACCACAGGTTCTTGAATGTAAGAATCAATAGAGAGTTGGCTGCTATCAATATTTGATTGTTTCATCAAAAGCAAACTCTGGATAATTGAACTTTTGCCAGAACTGTTGATGCCACACAGCACTGTCAGGGGTTTCATTTCAATTACATCAAGCTCTTTAAATCCTTTGAAGTTTGATAAAGCAAATTTTGTTGTCATAAAATTATGACTCTCCAAATGGTTAGAATTATATTGGGTTCAAACGAACTGAGTAATAGGGCGACGAAACTTAACGACCGTAAATTTTAGGCAGGCGATATTTGATTTTAATTTTCCTTGTTGTTTGACAATACCCCGGACAGTTTTTGGAACGATAATACAAGCTTTAAAGGCTAAGGATTATGAAAAAGTCGAATTAAATGCCGCGTCTGGGGTGGACATGACTTTGATTTAATTATCCACAGTGGCTCAAAGTCAAGCGAGGATAAGTCATTGGGCCATAGAAAAACTGTCCGAAGTATTCGCTTGATATCTACTAAGGTAACATATAAGGTACAATCTAGTATATTTTAACGACAAATAATATGCAGTTCCTCACAATCGACGATCAACTTAAGAACATACTGACGCAACTTCGATCGCACTTCGAGCAACTGTACGGCGATCGCCTCACCCAAATGGTACTCTACGGTTCCCAAGCGCGAGGCGATGCACGCCCCGACTCGGATATAGATGTGTTAGTAGTCCTCAAAGGAGAAGTCAATCCTGGCGAAGAAATTAAAAGAACCAGTCACATTCGAGCCGATTTGTCACTCCAAAATGATGAAGTGATTAGCTGTCTATTTATGGATGAACAGCGATTCATGCACTACAACGGGCCTTTATTGAGGAACATTCGTCAAGAGGGAATAGCTTTATGAAACCTGAACAATTAGAATACCTAGATACCCGACTTCTTGAAAAAGTCGGGTATCTAAAAATAGCACTTACGCGCGGGGGCCAGAAACCGGGTTTTTTTAGGAAAATATTTCGTTCCAACCCACAGATTAAGTAAAAAACCCGGTTTCTTTGCGTGGAGTGCGTCCAGGAGTGTAAAAAAAGAACACCGCCCCTACAAATTAATGACCGCCCGCCGCCCCAGCCGCCCGTTTGAAAGCCTCATCCAACACTTCCGAAAGCGTCGGGTGCGTGTGAACTCGGAATGCTAAAGTGTTCACAGAATCCCGCTGGGCGATCGCATTTGCCGCCTCCTGAATCAAATCCGAAGCGTGCAAACCGAAAATGTGAACTCCCAACAATTCCCCAGTATCTTTCCGGTAAATCACCTTAGCCATACCGTCGGTTTCACCCTCCGCAATAGCCTTAGAATTTCCCTTAAAATAACTCTTGACAGAAGCGACCTCAAACCCTTCGGTTTTTCCTAACTCCTTCGCCGCAGGTTCATTCATTCCCACATAGCTAATTTCTGGGTGAGTAAAAGCCGCCGCTGGGATACTCAAATAGTCAACTTCGCGAGTGCGGCCGCAAATATTTTCGACGGCGGCAATTCCTTGAGCAGATGCAGCGTGGGCTAACATCATTTTGCCGTTAACATCGCCGATCGCCCACAAATTCGCGATCGGTTCTCCTGCTACCAAAACCTGCATCTTATCGTTAACTGGAATATAGCCGCGCATCGTTTCGACGCCAACTGTTTCTAACCCCAAATTCTTGCTGACGGGAACTCGACCAGTTGCTACCAAACAAGCGTCAACTTCCAAAATTTCCACAACTTCTTTAGTTTTGAAATCAGCTAATTCAATAATTACGGGGGAACCAGGAATAATTTTCTTAGCCAACAAACCAACTTTTGTTTCAATATCGCGCGGTGCAATCAAAACTCGTTCTGCTAATTTAGCAATATCCGGGTCAAAAGTTGGCATCAATTGATCTAGAGCTTCAATCATCGTAATTTCGCAGCCGAGGGCTGTGTAAATATCCGAAAACTCCAAACCAATATAACCGCTGCCAATAATTGCGATCCACTTCGGTAGAGATTCCAATCTGACAGCATCATCGCTAGTAAATACAGTTTTGCCGTCAATTTCTATCCCAGGGGGGACGAAGGGAATTGAACCGGGGGCGAGAATAATATCCTTGGCGGTAATAGTTTTCTCGCCTTTGTCGGTTTCGATCGCAATTTTTTGAGCAGCGGCAATTTTGCCCCAACCTTGGATGACATCGACGTTCAAACGTTTGAGGCTGTTTGTCAAGTCGCCGCGCAGTTTGCTAACAATAGTATTAGCGTGATTGGCGATCGCCCCTCGATCGAAATCCACACTTCCCAACTGAATTCCCAAAGTCTTGAGATGGTGGGCATTCCGCATATCCCGCACCCGCCCGGAAGCCGCCAGCAGCGCCTTGGAGGGAATGCAGCCGCGGTTGACGCAAGTCCCGCCCATGTCGCCTGCTTCGATAATTGCCACTTTCAGCCCGCAGCTAACCGCGTGTATGGCGGCCCCGTGCCCGCCCACGCCGGCGCCGATAATTGCTAAATCGTAATCAAATCCTTGAGTCACCTTAAAATCTCCTAATGCCTTTGAAATCTTAGGACTCAAGCAAAAAACACCGTCTGTCCGTCCTTTCGAGGTGGTGCGTTGCGATCGCAACCTTTGAACAGCGGTAATAGTTGCATAAGTCCTGTGTCCTTATTCTCGACTAGACTAGGGTTAATTAGACAGTAACTGAGATTTTTTTAGGGTCGATTATGTTGAGCTGGCTGTGCGCCAAGTCTCAAATCACCCTGTCGGCGGGTGTAAAGTTAAGTACAGATTGATGGCTGACAATGCGTAAGCCGTGTCAACTGAAAGTCAAATGCAGTGTCGGTCTACTGTTTGACGATAGGGCCCAGATCCCCCCTAGCCCCCCTTAAGAAGGGGGGAACAAGAGGCGATCAAAGTTCCCCTTGTCAAGCCCTTCTTAAGGGGCGGACAGGATTCTTCTCAAAGTCCCCCTTCTTAAGGGGGATTTAGGGGGATCTCGCAAGAGGATAAAAGCGAAATTTCTCAAGGATTTTAGTTGATTGAGGTTTTGATGTCTAATATCTGCACGTGCCGGTGGGCAGAGTTTCTAGGCAAGTTTTGAAGTCTATGGAGTGGCTTATGATGGATGAGGATGATTTGAAAGATTCACGCCGGGCCTCGGCTCAAGCTTTTTTTCAGTCCCTGGATGAATTGTTTGATTATATAGAAGCTTCCAACCCAGAAGCAGCACAGCCTCAGTCTCCGTCGCCTCAAGCTAAGCCTGCGAGTGAGTCTGCGAGTCCGCCGAAGAAGGCTAAAGCTAAGAAAATTAATTTGTCGGATTTTGAAGATGCGATCGCAGATTTGGAACAGTTTATCCAGAATAAGCGCCAGAATCGCCCGGAATCTAATCAATAGTGCGACACGTTTTAATTAATCATATCCGGCAAATGACGGATGATATAAGCTGGCGGACGATCGCCCTGGCTGGATTTTGCCGGAGAGTGCGATCGGGCCAGCGGTTATACCGTGGTTAGTCTTGGTCTATGGATAGGCGATTTAGGCGATCGGTGTTTTGTCGATCGAGCTTGGCGAGCACAAACAGGATCTTGAGTGTTAACTCGCTGGCGGTGTTAATTGTTCCTTCTGGAACTTTGCCAGCAACAAAGGAACCGATACCTACAAGATAGAGCAAAACACTGGTGATGATGAATCCACGTATTGCCAGAGAATAGGAATGAGCTTGATGCAAAATTTTTTGTTGAGGAGTGCGATCGATTGTGCTAGAATTATCGCAGGACAATAGTTGGTTAATATTTAAATGATTATTAAACATTTATCTTGCTGGAAATCTACAAGCATATTGCAGATTAACGATCGAATAAATATTATTTGCTGATAATAATTATGGGGCGATCGCTTAGAGTTTCTCCAAGGTACATCGAACAAGTCAAATCGGCTGTAGGGCGCAACGGCTTTTCGAGTCAGAAGGTTTTGGCTGAAGCATTGGGATTATCCCCATCTACTGTCAAGAGCTTTTTGAGGGGAAATCCTGTTGATTATATAAATTTTGTTGAAATTAGCGAAAATTTGGGGTTAGATTGGCAAACCATTGCGGATACAGGAGTAACAGACTCCCAGCCACCTCAGCCTAGTTCACCACAAACCGGTGAAGAAACTTCACCCTTCCTCACCGGCAATCCCATCACCCATCCGCGCTGCTTCTTTGGACGCGAGAAAGAACTAAAACGCCTATTCAATTTGATCAAACGACAGCCATTGCAAAATGCTGCCATTATCGGCAAAAAGCGCAGTGGCAAAACTTCTCTGCTACAATACTTAAAAAACATTACCACCACCCCAATAGAAAAGTTGCGCCCCAGTCAAAAATCTGACTGGTTGCCCAATCCAGAAAACTATCGCTGGATATTCGTAGATTTTCAAGATTCGCGACTTCAGAATCGGGAAGGGCTGCTGCGATATATTTTAGAATCCCTGAAAATGGCAGTGCCTAATCCTTGCGACTTGGATAGATTTATGGATGTAGTTAGCCGTAATTTACATCAGCCGACAGTCATCTTACTAGACGAAATTGGTGTCGGTTTACAACGCTGTCCGGAATTAGATGATGGATTTTGGGAAAGTTTGCGTTCTTTAGCAACCAACCAAACAAATGGGAATCTAGGGTTTGTTTTAGCTGCTCCTGAATCACCGATTGAATTAGCGACTAGCACCGGACATAGTTCGCCTTTTTTCAATATTTTTGGATATACTACAACTCTGGGAGCTATGACTGAAGAAGAAGCACGGGAGTTGATAGCCAGTTCGCCCATTCCTTTTCCCGATGAGGATGTCGAGTGGATTTTGAATCAAAGTGAATGCTGGCCTCTGCTGATGCAAATCCTGTGTAGAGAACGATTATTTAGTCTGGAAGATGGGGAAACAGGGGATAATTGGCATGAAGAAGGTTTGCAACAGATAAAGCTATTCGCTCATTTTAAAAAGTAAATGCCGTGAGAACTAATTTGCCTCTAAAGCTGAATCATTTACTCACCTTTTGCTACTAGATGGTGCTAGAAATAAGCTAAGCTATCGCGCAGTTAAGTTGGATAATTTTGAGGCTGAAACCGCCTCTTGCCTCTAGGGGGCTGGCAATCGGTCTTGCGGAGCCAATTTATGCAATAATTTCATTGTTAACAATAAGTCAGTCACAAGTCAGTCACAAGTCAGTCACAAGTCAGTCACAAGTCAACTTTATAAACTTTTAAGTCAGTCACGTCTAAATGTATAATACAAATATGTATTAACGAAAACAGACTGTATTCGTTTAAAGCGGTGTAATCGTGTAAAACAAAAAAGCCAAGTAAGTTGTCACCTTACTTAGCTGGTCTTGATTACAAAAAGTAGTTCAACGATTCACACTGTTGCTATTCATGCTTGTCGTCATCCTTGCCCTTGCTCCTATCCTCCATAGGCATGAGTAATTGGATGATAACGGGAAACACGACTGGATCATTAAAAGGTACGTCATTCAAGATGGCGCAAATCACCACTGCAACAATTAACAGTGGTCGATAAAAATTAGCCATTTAGCTCTCCAATTGTTCAAAAGTTTAATCAAAGCTTCTGAACGGTAGCTTAACGGTAATGTTCAGGGGGAGCGTGGGTGTCCAGAGTCTAAAGGTACTGGGCACTCTATTCTCTTTTTCCCTAACGCAAATCTAACACAGCAATTTTAGCGAGCTGCATTAATTTATTGCCAGCTCATATTTTAATGTTTTATGTATTTGCACTCATTTGTGCATTTTTACTTATATTTTTTGGATATACTAGCTATCGGCGATCGTCCGATCGGCTAACAAAGATTAAACAGGATGTACAAAGGCTAGAAATCTGTGCAGACGTAACAGCCATAAGTAACGCTCACCGCAGTATATCGATCGGCGAACTAAACAGTCAAGCCAGCACCATACTCAGTAGCTTCAGTTATATCAGCCAAGACGTAGATGCAGCCCTCAACCAGAAAAGTCCTTACAACCAGCGTTTAGCTCTCAGTTCGGTAGCAGAAAAATTAAACAATTTAATACGAGAATTCACCCGCAGCAGCGATAAATATTCTGTTCGTTTTCGCCCCATTGCTACCAATTGGTCGGAAATAGTCACCAACCATATACGAGAACTAGCAGAAGCAGTCGAACTTCGCCAAGAAATTGACAGCCCTTATATCATCGGCGTACCCCTGACAGAACAGCAGGAAATCTTCACCGGGCGTACTGATATCGGCACGCGCATCGAGCAATTACTCCTAGACCGCCGCCGCCCACCCTTGCTACTGTACGGTCAGCGGCGCATGGGCAAAACTTCCCTACTCAACAACCTAGGACGCTTGCTACCCAGCAATATTATTCCCATGTTTGTAGACCTGCAAGGCCCAGTTTCATCAGCAAGTAATTCTGCTGGATTTCTCTACAATATTGCCAAGAGTATGGCAATTTCAGCGAAGCGCCAAAGTGCGTTAATTATCCCATTTCTTGACCGAGAAACACTACAATATGACCCTTTCACCTGCTTTGATGAATGGCTGGAGAAAGTAGAAGCAGCGCTACAAGAAAATATTGCCCTGCTTGCCTTAGATGAATTCGAGGCGCTAGATAATGCCATCAGAAAAGGACGTTTCGACGAGCAAGATGTTTTGGGAATGTTGCGTCACCTAATTCAACATCGTCCCCGCTTCAAAGTAATGCTAGCTGGTAGTCATACCATAGAAGAATTTCAGCGTTGGGCAAGCTATTTAATCAATGTCCAAGTCGTTCATATCAGCTATCTAAAAGAACCAGAAGCGCGTCAACTAATTGAGCAACCAGTCCAAGATTTTACCCTGCGCTACGAACCCGATGCAGTCGATCGAGTTTTGCAACTTACGCGCTGTCACCCTTTTCTAGTACAAATGTTCTGCGGTGAAATTGTCGCCCTCAAAAACGAGCAAATTCCCTCTATCCGGCGACTTGCAACTTTAGCCGATGTGGAAGCAGCGATCCCACAGGCTTTAAGTAATGGCAGTTTCGTCTTTGCGGATATTCAAAACAATCAAGTAGATGCGGCAGGATTAGCTATTTTACAGTTTTTGGCAGCAAAAGGGGAAGGGAAAATCGTGAGCCGGGAAACTATTTTACAAGCGTTTCCTGATGATTTTGATGCTGTCGGTTTGCTTAGGCAACGGGAGTTGATTGAGGAAGTTGGTGATGGTTATTGTTTTCAGGTTGAGTTGATGCGGCGCTGGTTTGCACGGGGTGTTAGATAGTACGCGATTTTAGGGATTAGTAACCTATTTCGGTCATTGCGAGGAATGTTAGTTTTCGCCAATCGTTCCTCTCTTCGGACAACCTCTAACCCAAGCGTATTGTTTTTATATCATTTCCGGTTGCATCGGAATTATGTAGTGCGAGCGTCTCGCTCGCGGCCTGAATCGTGAGCGAGACGCTCGCACGCTCAACGATTCAAATATATATAGCCTTTCTCAAAAAGATGAGGTATAACTGACAGCTTATATCACCACTTAAGCCAAGAAGGGCTGAAGCCCAACAACGTACCTCATCTTTTAATAGCAATTTTTAAAAGTATTGCTACCAAACAATTTTTGGGTTTGTTGGCTCAAATATTGTCGCGGGTGTGCGTAGCTGTGAGATTTTCGATATTTTTTGGATACGATTTTTACTTTGACGCACCCTACAAATAATTTGTTCCTCGCAATGATAAAAAACTTTAATCCAACGGTATTCACCTTCAGAGTCCAGAGAGAACACCGCTGCCGTCTAACTACACCTTCACATATTTTGATAATTATTATACGTAAATTCACGTATCTTGACAATTATTTAAACTCTCCCCTACGTATGTGGAAAACCCGCTATTTGCATTGCTGAAAAATTTATCTGAAATTTATCCGGATCGCAGTAATTGACGATGAAACACTTCATATCGTGACCGATAACTATAAAGAAAGCCAAACTCTCTGGTTTTCAGTCACTTCTAATCGTTAATTACTATCAAAACAGAAGCTATGCCTACTCCATTGAATGGTTCTTTGGGTCAACCCACTAATTTCACCAGCGTCAATGACCTAATTACAAAATGGCCGACTGCTGCCCAGAATCAAGGTATCAAACTGTCTGGGATAGCTTTTGATGGCGTGGAAACTGATTACCTTAATCCTCAAGCGATCGCCAATCTCACCTTACCAACTAATGAAAATCCTAAAAGCTGGTTGAGTTATGGCAGTAGCCCTGGTATTGGTGTCCCATCCTCCTATGATGGTTGGTTCACCGACACCACTAAAATTAGAGCGGAAATCAACTATAATCCCAACACAAATCAATCTCAGGCGCTGAAGCTGAAATGGGCAGATAACCAAAATATCACTAGCGCCACGATCGACCTTAGCACCTTGGGTCCCAAAACTAGCCCAGGAGTTGGCGATCAAGGTAATGAAGTTGGTTTGCTACAAATCTTTAATAATGGGACTCTGGTACCGGCCAGCAATTTTACGATCACTCGTCTCAACGCTCCGATCGCTCCAAAAGCGATTACTGCGGGTGCAGATGGAGTGACTTTCACTGGCGATCGCACCGATGGCAGTTTCCAATTCAAGATAGAAGCCAAGCCTCTCACCAACACTGCTTTTGACGAACTGCGGTTCTCCGCCAAACCCTACGATAGCCCCACCGCTGCCTACACCGCCACCTCTTTCAAAGACGATAGTTCCGACTACCTGGTGCGGAAGATTGACTATCAAGGCACGGCAAATCAGCCTAGCCTTCAGTTTAGTGCCCCAACCTTCAGCGTCAACGAAAACGGGACAGCGGTTGCAGCCGTAACTGTGACGCGCACGGGTGGTAGCGAGGGCGCAGTTTCAGCTACTGTGAACTTGACCAATGGAACTGCAACAGCGCCTGGTGATTACAACAATGCTGCCATCCCTGTCAATTTTGCCGCTGGGGACACAGCACCCAAGACTATTACCATTCCCATTGTCGATGACACCTTGGTGGAAGGTACCGAAAATGTCAACTTAACTTTGGCCAACCCGACAGGTGGTGCCACGATTGGGACACAAGGTACTGCGACTTTGAGTATCGTAGACAATGACACTGCCCCTGCGAGCACTCTGCAATTTAGTGCTCCTACCTTCAGCGTCAACGAAAATGGGACAGCGATCGCAGCCGTGACAGTCACTCGTACTGGCAGTAATACCGCAGCAGTTTCAGCTACTGTGAACCTAGCCAATGGTACTGCTACAGCCCCTGGTGATTACAACAATGCTCCCATCCTGGTCAATTTTGCCGCTGGTGATTCTGCATCCAAGACTATTACCATTCCCATTGTCGATGACACTTTGGTGGAAGGTACCGAAACAGTCAAGTTAACTTTGGGCAGCCCGACAGGTGGTGCGACGATTGGGACACAAGGTACTGCGACTTTGAGCATCGTAGACAATGACACTGCCCCTGCGAGCACTCTGCAATTTAGTGCTCCTACCTTCAGGGTTAGAGAAGATGGCGTACCGATCGCAGCCGTGACAGTCACTCGCACTGGTAGCAGTACCGCAGCAGTTTCAGCCAGCCTCAACTTGGCCAATGGTACTGCTACAGCCCCTGCTGACTACAACAATGCTCCCATCCTGGTCAATTTTGCCGCTGGCGATTCTGCACCCAAGACGATCAATATTCCGATCGTCAACGATACTTTGCTCGAAGCTACCGAAACAGTCAATTTAAGTTTGGTTAACCCGACAGGTGGTGCGACGATTGGAACGCAAGGTACCGCCCGTTTGGACATCGCAGACAATGACAGCAGCCTGCAATTTAGTGCTCCTGTCTTCAGCGCCAACGAAGATGGGACGGCCATTGCAGCAGTGACAGTCACTCGCACAGGTGTAGCCTCTGGTGCAGTCTCAGCCACTGTCAGCTTGGCCGATGGTACTGCTACAGCCCCTGGTGACTACGGCAATACTCCGATCCTGGTGAATTTTGCCGCTGGCGACTCCACATCCAAAGTCGTCAATATTCCGATCGTCAACGACACTTTGGTAGAGGGTACCGAAAATATCCGCTTAACTTTGGGTAGCCCGACAGGCAATGCCACAATCGGGACGCAAAGTACAGCCACTTTCAACATCATAGACAATGACACTGCCCCTGCGAACACTCTGCAATTTAGTGCTCCTACCTTTAGTGTCAACGAAGATGGGACAACAAGCGCAGCCGTGACAGTCACTCGCACTGGTAGCAATACCGCAGCAGTTTCAGCTACTGTGAACCTAGCCAATGGTAGTGCTACAGCCCCTGCTGATTACAACAATAGTCCCATCCTGGTCAATTTTGGTGCTGGCGATTCTGCACCCAAGACGATCAATATTCCGATCGTCAACGACACCTTGGTAGAGGGTACCGAAACAGTCAACTTAAGTTTGGTTAACCCGACAGGCGGTGCGACAATTGGAACGCAAGGTACCGCCAGTTTGAACATCCTAGACAATGACAGCAGCCTGCAATTCAGTGGCTCCAGCTTCAGTGTCAACGAAGATGGAACCCCCATCACAACCGTAACAGTAACTCGCACTGGCAGTAGTGCTGGTGCTGTGTCAGCCACCGTCAGCTTGGCCGATGGTACTGCGATCGCCCCTGGTGACTACGCCAATACTCCGATCGCTGTCAATTTTGCCGCTGGCGACACCACACCCAAAACGGTCAATATTCCGATCGTCAATGACACTCTGGTAGAAGGTAACGAAACTGTCCGTTTAACTTTGGGTAGCCCGACAGGCAATACCACCATTGGCACCCAAAGCACAGCCACTGTCAACATCGTAGACAATGACAGCAGCCTGCAATTTAGTTCCCCTACCTTTGGCGTCAACGAAGATGGAACGCCCGTTGCAGCAGTGACAGTCATTCGTAATGGCAGTAGTGCTGGTGCAGTCTCAGCCAACGTGAATTTGACCAACGGTACTGCGATCGCCCCTGGTGATTACACCGGTACTCCGATTCCTGTCAATTTTGCCGCTGGGGACTCTACACCCAAAGTCGTCACCATTCCCATTGTCAACGACGCTTTGGTAGAGGGTACCGAAACAGTCAATTTAAGTTTGGTTGGCCCGACAGGCAATGCCACTATTGGCAACCAAAGTACCGCCACTTTGAACATCTTAGACAATGACAGCACCCTACAATTTAGCGATCCTACCTTCAGGGTTAGAGAAGATGGCGTACCGATCGCAGCCGTGACAGTCACTCGCACTGGCAGTAATATTGGTGCAGTCTCAGCCAGCGTCAACTTGGCTGATGGTACTGCTACAACCCCTGCTGACTACACCGGTACTCCGATCCTTGTCAATTTTGCTGATGGGGACAACACACCCAAGACGATCGATATTCCGATCGTCAACGACCTTTTGGTGGAGGGTAACGAAACAATCAATTTAAGTTTGGTTAGCCCGACAGGCAATGCCACCATTGGCACCCAAGGTACCGCCATTTTGGACATCGCAGAGAATGACAGCAGCCTGCAATTTAGTTCCCCTACCTTTAGCACCAATGAAGATGGAACACCCGTTGCAGTCGTGACAGTTACTCGCACTGGTGTTAGTACCGGTGCAGTCTCAGCCACCGTCAGTTTGGCAGATGGAACTGCTACAGCCCCTGCTGACTACGCCAATACTCCGATCTTGGTCAATTTTGGCGCTGGGGACACCATACCCAAAACAGTCAGCATTCCCATTGTCAACGACACCTTGGTAGAGCCTACCGAAAATCTCACCTTAACTTTGGGCAGCCCGACAGGCAATGCCACGATTGGCACCCAAAGTACCGCCACTTTCGACATCATTGACAATGACAGCACCCTCCAATTTAGCGCCCCTACCTTCAGGATCAGAGAAGATGGCGTACCGATCGCAGCCGTGACAGTCACTCGCACTGGTAGTAGTGCTGACGCAGTTTCAGCTACTGTGAACCTCACTAATAGAACTGCGATCGCCCCTGGTGACTACGCCAATACTCCGATCGCTGTCAATTTTGCCGCTGGGGATTCTACACCCAAGATCGTCAATCTTCCCATTGTCAACGACACTTTGGTGGAGCCAAACGAAACTATCAATTTAAGTTTGGTCAACCCGACAGGAAATGCGACGATTGGAGGGCAAAGCACAGCCATTACGACGATCGTAGACAATGACAGCACCCTGCAATTTAGTGCCCCTTTCTTCAGTGTCAACGAAGATGGAACGCCCGTTGCAGCAGTGACAGTCACTCGCACTGGCAGCGATCTCGGTGCAGTCTCAGCTTTTGTCAACTTGACCGATGGTACTGCTACAGCCCCTGCTGATTACAGCAATGGTTTGATCGCTGTCAATTTTGCCAATCGGGATTCAACACCCAAAACCATCACTATTCCCATTATCGATGACCTTTTCCCGGATGGCGCTTTCTTTCCGCTTGACGAAACTGTCAATTTAAGTTTGGTCAACCCGACAGGCGCCACGATTGGAACCCAAAGTAGCGCCGTTCTGACGATCGTCGATAATGACTCAGAATTTGGGAATAGAACGGCAAGTAGTCTCACTTTGACAAACGACGAGCTACTCAACGGTGGCCTGCGAAAGACTTCCAGCTTGTCTGGGGCTCCGGCGCAGGGAAGAGCAGATTTGGTGAACAAATCTATCGCCGACGAGCTACTGGGTGGCGGAATCGGAGCCTCTAATGTCGGGATTAATTCCAACTCAGTCTCCAACTTCGGTGTCGCCGATAGCTGGTTGAATTCACTCACAGACTCGAAGCTTAATCCTGGTTTCGTTGCGTTGAACAACCAATTTGCCTAAGTAGCTCTTTTGACCGAAGGACGAGCCCGCCCGGCCCCGGGCTACCGACACGGGGATAAGTCGGTGGCGGTTTCAACCGCCTTCAGTATTTGTGATACAATGGAACAGTAAGTAAGAATAACCATCTACGTGTTGAGACATCCTAGTTCTGAGAAATCCAGGCAACGGACATATCCGACTTCGATTCGGAACAGTTAAAGGGCAAATAATGGCAGGTTGTTGAGCGTACCGTATCTTTGGCATTAGTGATGGACTCCGAAAGCATAGAAAGCTAAAAGTATACGCAAAGCTTGGATTTATTTAAGCTGAGCGGGTAGGGGCGCTTTGATTTCGCCCTTGAAAGTTCGTATCTGGACTCTTCAAGAATCCCCGTCCCGGAGCGGGCTGGGGAGTATCAATAGCAATTTGCGTTAGTGGGTTTTAATCAAAAGAGGGCCCAAGCCCAATTATGTGCCTCTACGGTATGTAGTTGGGATGCGAGCTCTCTAGCTAACTCAACTACGTACCTTAAATGCCAAGAGCGCTAAAGCGCAACTACGTACCTTAAATGCCAAGAGCGCTAAAGCGCAACTACGTACCTTAAATGCCAGGAGCGCTGAAGCGCAACTACGTACCTTAAATGCCAGGAGCGCTGAAGCGCAACTACGTACCTCTACGGTATGTAGTTGGGATGCGAACCCTCTAGCTAAGGAATCACAATTAAATAACTTCCACTCTTGAAAGTGGGATGGGCGTCCCGCCCGTCCCGGAAAGACGGGCGGGACGCCCATCCCACAATAATAATTAAAATTGTAAGTTATTTAATTTGCGATCCTAACTCAACTACGTACCGTAGAGGCCAAGAGCGCTGAAGCGCAACTACGTACCTGTTTTTTAAAGAGCGCTGAAGCGCAACTACGTACCTTAAATGCCAGGAGCGCTGAAGCGCAACTACGTACCTCTGCACAACTAAGATGCTATCGAATGTAAAATTAGTTGAATTTACTATTAATAGCTTTGTTTTTTGACTTAGACTGCTGCGGTAATTGCCTCGATCGCACTTCGATCGCCCCATCGCTCACAGCACTCAAAGGCAACTCGAATTCATCAATATCATTGCGGTACTTCACCGCAATATCAGCACCATTAATAATCGCCCCCAACAGCCGCGGCCCCGATTTGTGCGAATCCTCATCATCAGATTCCAGCAACTGATCCGCAGCCTCAGACAACATACTCGCCAGAGTATAACCAGCCCGCGCCACCAAAATTATACCGTCCGTATAGGGTTCCAGCGTCAGCGCGTCGTTGCACTCGCTCAACGCCGGAGAATCCACTACCACAAAATCAAAGCGATTGCGAACATCCTCAAACAACCTCCGCATTTCACTCGATTCCAGTACCGCCGAAGCCTGCCGCAAACTGCCCGGACTCGGCACGACATATAGGTTCTCTACCTCTGGAACCAACAAAACGCACTCGCTCATATTGCCGTAATAGTGCAAAGGTTCCACCGCCGCCAGAGGATCCGCAGCTATTTTCAAAGATTCCACATTAGAACCCGATCGCAAATCTGCTTCAATTAACAAAGTCCGTTTACCCGATCGAGCCGACGCAATTGCCAAATTGTAAGCACTAAAACTCTTTCCCTCCAAAGGCGCCGCCGAAGTCAGCAACACCACTTTTACAGGCTTTTCGCCAATTCGGCGTAAATTAGTCCGCAACCGCTCGTAAAACTCTAAATAAGGCGAATTGGGTTCCAAAGCCAGCGGCATCTCCTCCCCATAGGAATCAAACACAATCACTTCAGGCAAAACAGCCAGTATTGGCACCTCTTTTTCCACCAAAGCCGCCCGCACTTCTTCCCAACTGTAAAACTTCCCGTTGAGCATTCCCAACAAAAATATGAACCCGCCGCCCAGCAGCAATCCCACAAATCCGCCCACCGCCAGCATCACCGGCAAACCTTTCTTGTTTGGCGGAACGTCATCAATTTTGGGAGGCTGGGCGACTGTCAAACTCCCCGTTGTCTCAGCTCTCGCCGCCTCAGCATCTACCAAAGCCGCCTGCATCTTATCGTAGAGAGCTTTTTTCAGCGCCACTTGCTGGGCTAACCGCGCTTGTTCTAACTGCTTGTTGGGGATTTTCGCGTATTCCTGGCGCAATTGTCGTTCAGTGTTCTCTACTCCTTTGAGTTGTTCTTGCACCACATCCCGCTGCGTTTGTAAAGCAATCAAACTTTGAGCTAGCTGCTGTCTCGCCGGGTCTAAAGAAGAGTCTATCCGAATTCGATCGGCACTTCTGAGTGGAGCCGCCACCCCGTTCCCCCCGAGCACCTCCGATTGTCGCTGCTGTAACTGCTGCTCAAAAGCTTGTTTTTGTTTGAGCAATTCCACAATTTTCGGGTGTTCCTCCTGCAAGTCGCTACGCAGAATTTTGAGCTGAGATTCGATCGAAAACAGTTGCACTCGCAGTTGTGCAATAATTGGATCGGCAGACAGTGCTTGAGCCACGTAAGCTTGCTCTCCATTCAATCCCAAGCGTTCCTGCAAGCTTTTAATTTGAGCTACTATTGCTCCCAACTGCACCCGGAGTTGCCGCTGCTGCTGTTCGGTGGCGATAATCGCTTGCGGCAAAGTACCGCTCTGAACTGCTAAAATAGAAGTTTCTTCTCGTTTTTCGTAGGATTCAAGTTTTGCTTCCACCTCTCTGAGTTCCTGAGTTACTTTCGGCAAGCGTTGGTTAATTTTATCGATCGTTTTTCGGACGCTGAAATTATTAGAATTTTCGCTGTAAATCACCATTTCTTTCATCAAAGCCTCTGCTCGCTTTTCTGCTTTTTGGGGATCGGCATTTTTGTACGATACTTGAATCAAAGCACTGGGGTCATTACTCTTGGTCGGCATCTTGATCTCCACGCCGTCTTTCAGCTTTTTAGTCAATATTTTTACTTTTTCGTTCAATTCTTCTGAATTTAGTTCTGCTGCTTGTTTATTTAATTTGTTTTCTGCTTTAATGAGTTTTTTGGCGGCTGCTTGGATGACCTGTTGATTGAGCAACTTATCTTTAGTTATTTCTTGTCCTTCCTGTTGAATCTTGGTAGTGGTTGATGAAAAAATCACGGTCGGCTTGCTGTAGGCCAGCGTACCTTTAGCAACGTAAACCGGCGCCTGATTTGGCTGCACGGCAACTACTCCGGACACGCCCACAGTCACCGCAAGAGTGGCTAGTCCCACCCACTTGTATTGGTCAAAAGCAATCAAATAACGTTTGACAACTGATAAAGTCATAACTATTTTAGATTTTAGATTTTAGATTTTAGATTGAAGAATTGCTAACTATAAATCCTAACTAAGTAGGTGATGGAAAAAAAACTATAGCCTTTTGAGCTCCCATCTGAGGTACCAGACGTGCATAATAGGGCATTGGCAAACAGGGCAAACAGGGCATTGGGCAAACAGGGCATTGGGCAAACAGGGCATACCTCATTTTTTTGAGAACCGCTGTAGTATCTTGTCTCGGCGGGTTTAGCTAACAGTCTTTGATAGAAGCGAGTTTACGAGTACAAAACCGCCTCTCCCTAAGCGTGTTTATGTGTAACAACCTACTGAATGACCAATGACCAATGACTGATTTTTGCGATCGGGGACAGCACTGCTGACTAATGACAACTGACAACTTACAACTGAGGGCTGGCACGGGGGTACAGCCCCTACCAACTAACAACCAACAACCCACAACTAACAACAACTAACAACTAACCACTAACAACTAACCACTAACAACTAACCACTAACTACCTATTATTATTATTGTTGGATGGCCCAAACAGATTGTTTACCCCATTTCTCAACTGCTCAAAAAACAGAATAAATCCCAAAGTATCCCGGAATGGTCGAGTAAAGGTATTGAGAACATAACCAATACGCTCTACCAGATTCCGACCAATCACAATCACATCATTATCTTCCAGCATCGGGTTCTGAGAAACATTGCCCTCCAAAGCAGCTTTTGCATCTATCTTGCGGTTGATTGCTCTACCTTGCTTTTGGTCGAACCGGATCAAGGCCATTTTCCGCAAATCAGCCAGATTCACAGGCAAGTTGTTGATAGCATCCAAAAACTTGCTGCCATTTTCTAGGTAAAACGAGGTCAAACTACCACTAGCGTAACTCAAAACTCGAACGTAGATCCTGGGCTTAATCAAGGTAGAGCGCGCCACCAAAGCTTTGTCGTAGTCTAGGTTTTTGATACTAGCGTCCAATTCTGGGATGACAATCACATCTCCCGAGGCCAAAGGAAAATCGAACAAATCGTTAGCCTTTGCTAAGGGAGTGTAGAGGTCGAGGGGTTGCTCCACCGAGGAGCCATCCACCAGCGTCCGTCGCACTCGCACGGCTCGTAAATCGGCTTTTCCCGTGACTCCCCCCGCAATCGTCAAAGCGGCGGAAATTCGACCTGAACCCGCCGGAAGCGTGTAAAAACCAGGTTTGCTGACTTCTCCGGTGACTGTGATTTGAACGGGGACAGCGGCAGCGGCTAGGCTGTATCTGGATGCTAAATCTCGATCGGACTTGCGATCGGCTGTAACCTGTTTATACGGTACGACGATCGCATCTCCATCTTCCAAACGCAAATCCGGCGGAGCAATACCAGTTTGCAGCGGCGTCAAAATATCAACAACTTGCTCAGCCACAGCACCACCCGGCAAAGTCCGCCGCACCCGCACCGCCCGCAGTTCGGCCGTCGGAGTAGTCCCAGCAGCAGCAGCCAAAGCCGCCGGAAGCTGCGGAGTTTGCAGCGGATAAAAACCAGGCCTGGCCACTTCCCCCGTCACCGTCACCACTACCGGGCGCTGAACGAGCAAAGCAGCCGAGACTTGAGGATTTTTGATAAATTGAGTAAAGCGCTCGCGGAGGCGCTGCTGTGCTTCTTCGACGGTAAGGCCGCGCACATTTACTGTGCCGATTAGCGGCAGTACAATTACCCCTTCAGGGCTGATTGCACCCGTAAAATTTAGCTCTGGAAAGCGCTGAACTTGAACGGAAATCTGGTCTCCCGGGCCCAGGCGGTACGGCCGATTCCGAAAAGCTGGGTTAATTTCCCTGTTGAAATTAGTAGGTGGCGGTGGCGGTACGCGCAGTGGCTGTGGCGGCACAAGTCGCTCAGAACTAGGAACAACAGATTGGGCTAAAGCCGTTTCTGAAAAAACCTTGCCGTTAAAGCCCCACAATACAGCAGCGAAAGATAGAGTCCAAGCACTTGAATACAGGCCAGCCAAGGAAAAAGCGACGCGATTTCTAATTATGAATTTATCCGGCATTTTGAAATAATAAAAAAGGGTAATATTTTCAATGTTTCGCTGTTTTTTAAGTTTCATCTCCGCAATTCTCAACTATAAATATCTACTCTTGATACCAAATTCGTTTAACTTTTCCTCTTGATTCTTCTAGCCCGCGGAGGCGGTCTTTGTTTGTGTAGAAGCGATTTCAATCGCCCTCTTGATTAAACTCAGAAAATTTCTGCCATTAATTGAGTCTGAACACTTTGGCCCAGAGATTCCAGCAGCGGTTCAACTATCTTAATATCGCCCTGCGGTTGGATGGGAACTATGATACTGACAGCAACCCAAGAGGCGCGGCGGTTCGACAGCCTCGCTATACTATCTTCCCAAAACCAGCGGCTGGTTGCTGGAGAACCCCCATTAGGCCAAGCGTACCACTGCACGACAGCAAAAGTTTGTTGAGAAGTCCAGCTTCGGAAAAACCTCGTCTCGATAGTAGGTGAGGGCTTGTCGGATGTTGGCGCTAATTTAACTGTAAACCTCAAAGTGCGATGAGAATCTGTTTGCCACCGGTGAAATCCATCAATATCTAGCCATTCTACTTGCGGCTGGTTTTTGGGGGAATTTTGAGGCATTAGCAATAAAATGGCAATTGTTTGATGATTTTTAATTTCTTCAACTAACCATCTGTGTCCGCCAATTTGAAGGTTATTCTGGATGCGGATCACCTCCCAGTCAGGAAGTGTCATCCCGTGTTGGCGCAAACTTTTTAACTGCTTGAGGTTTGTAACTGTTGGCGGATTTGTCCAAGGCCACCTTCCCGTCGCGTAGCCAGGAATTGCTACTCCCGCAACCAGTACCAGCAAAAACACCAGTACCACAATTTTAGATACTTGGTAGCGCCGCAGTAGTTTCCGTGCTGAAATCATTTGTTTCATTAATCGGCAGGCTGGCTTGGGAAATACTTTTCCATCCCGTTGATGAGAAGTACCAATAAGCCTAGTATACAAGCAGAATACAAGTCTCCGCCCCATCCGGCGTGCAACCAAGTAAAAAGTCTCTCTCTGTCGGTTCCGTGAAAGTAAGTCAGCAAAGTGTTGCGGAGAATGTTGGAAGTGATGCTAATGATAGATGTGGCCACTAAAAACAAAATGCTTCTTTTTTGGGAACTCCAAACTCCCGTCCAATCTATCAAAATTAAGCTGACATAAAGACTGGTAAACAGCATTTTTAAGCCTGCACAGTGAGGGGCGACTTCGACAATGCGATCGTTTACGTACAGATAAATTTCTTCGATTCTCACGTTCAGACCGACTTTAATTAAGATCCAGCCTGATACTTGAGCAATGAAGTGCTGTAACGGCAAGGCGTAGGGTTCTATGAGGTAAGGAATGTGATTTGGCGAGGCAAAAAATACGAACAAAAGCGGCATTGCTTGCAATTTTAAGCCGGAAAATCCTTTTAAAGACAAGCAAATACTGGCTAGCATTAGTGGTAGAGATAAATTCACCAAATCGCTTAAGCGACTCAGATAAAAAAGCGTTGCTATTAACAGCAAAAAGCTTCCCAAAGGATGTGGCGAGTCGCCTAAGCGCCGCCAGCAGTTTCGGTTTGTCCAAGCAATATAAGCGGCGTAGGGTAAACCAATTATTCCGTGGCTGAAATATTCGTGTTCGATGCTGATGTTTTTGTTGAACCAGCCGTCGTACCAGTGTACTAGCAGGGGGGCGTAAAGCAGCACTAGGAGTACCGTGATACCTTCCCCCATGAGGTATCGCTTGAGAACAATGCGAATTCGGCGCTGGATTTGCATGGTTTGAGAAGTTTTGACATGGCCGCGCTGGATTCGCAACGCGAAAGCGATTTTGAACGGTGAGTTAAAGATTTGTTAATGCCCAACTCCAACGCTTTGAGATTTCTACTCTATGGCTTGCAACATCCTCACCATAACTTTTATAAACAATTAAGTAAATTAACTTAATTAAAGGTAAAATACCGATCGCGAAACAGTTTACTGTCTGTGTATTCTTCCATCTAGAGCATTGCGTCTTCTTTCAGTATTGCGCCTTCCTTCAGTATTGCGTCTTCCTTCTGTCAACTGTCAACTGTCAACTGTCAACTGTCAACTGTCAACTGTCAACTGTCAACTGTCAACTGTCAACTGTCAACTGATTTCTCGATCGCCCTTACAACCTGCTCGATCTGAGTATTGCTCAATCCGGGATACATTGGCAAGGATAAAATTTGTTCGCACAGGGTTTCGGTGTGGGGGAAGTCGCCCGGATTGCCTAAGTTTTGGTAGGCTGGTTGCAGGTGGCAAGGTACGGGATAGTGGATGCCTGTTTGGATGCCTTCTCGGGTGAGATGTTCCTGAAGGGTGTTGCGGGCGATCCTCTTCGTTGGCGTAGCCCCCGTAGGGGAGGGCTTCCGTAACGGGCTTTTGTCAGTAATCTGGATTACGTAGAGGTGATAAATGTGACCTGTGCCGCTGTGATTGGCGATCGGTACAATGCCTTTGGGTTTCAGGGGTTCTAGTAGAGTATTGTAGTATTGAGCGGCGTCGGTGCGATCGCGATTCCATTTTTCCAAGTAAGGCAATTTCAAATTGAGCACGGCGGCTTGCAAATTATCGAGGCGGCTGTTGGTGCCGATTTCTGCGTGCAAATATTTGCTGGGTGCTCCGTAATTGCGGAGAGTTCGCATTTTTTGTGCGATTTCTGCATCGTTAGTAATTAACATCCCACCATCGCCAAAACAGCCGAGGTTTTTGCTGGGATAAAAGCTGAATGCTGCTGCTTTACCAAAGGAACCTGCACGGTATCCTTCTCTTTCGGCTAAATGGGCTTGTGCCGCATCTTCAAATATCATTAATTTGTGGCGGCTAGCAAAATCTAAAACTTCCCTAGGCGATACCATTTGACCGTAGAGGTGTACGGGGATAATTGCTTTAGTTTTTGAGCTGACTGCTGTTTCGGCTGCTGTGAGGTCAATCAGGGCGGTTTCCGGGTCACAATCTACCAGAATAGGTACTGCTTTGGCTTGAATCACACCAATTATAGTAGCGATAAATGTGTTGGCTGGGAGGATGATTTCGTCGCCCGGATGGATGCCACAAGCTTGGAGTCCAAGGGCGATCGCATCAGTTCCACAAGCCACTCCTACGCCGTATTTTACTCCAGAAGCTGCTGCAAAGGCTGTTTCAAATTCTGCCAGTGCTTCACCTAAAATAAAGTCTCCGTGCTGGATAATTGTTGCAAGTGTTGCTGCTATTTGAGATTCGATTGGTTGGTGTTGCAGGTAAAGGTTTACAAATGGAACTTTTGGCTGGCGACTGCTCATACATCGGAGGGAGAGTAATTATTTATATTAGCACTTAATTGCGGAGATATTTTATTTTTTTTAACCGCAGAGGGCGCAGAGATCGCAGAGAAAAAGAGGAATAGAGGAGAAAGCCGATCTCACTTTTCTGAGCTGTATATTAAATCAAGGTTTTTCGGTAAGATAGAATTAGATAATTTTTCGGCAATTGAGATCGTGGAATACAAAAAACTAGGTAACAGCGACTTATTAGTATCTGAAATCTGTTTGGGTACGATGACTTACGGCCAGCAGAATACGGTTGCAGAAGCGGCTGAACAGCTCGATTTTGCGATCGCCCGAGGCATCAACTTTATCGATACGGCAGAAATGTATCCGGTGCCGGGAAAACCCGAAACTCAGGGCAAAACAGAGGAATATATCGGCGAATGGTTGGCGCGACAGCAGCGGGATAAAGTCATTATAGCTACTAAAGTGGCCGGCAGAAGCACTCGATTGAAGTGGATTCGGGAAGGGAAAAATCAGATCGATCGCCCAAATGTCGAAAAAGCCCTGAACGACAGCCTGAAGCGCCTGCAAACAGACTACATCGACCTCTATCAGATCCACTGGCCCGATCGCTACGTGCCCCTATTTGGTGCGCCAGATTACGACATCGCCCAAGAACACGAAACCGTACCGATTTTGGAACAATTAGAGGTATTTGCTGACTTAATTAAAGCTGGCAAAATTCGCTATTTGGGTTTGAGCAACGAAACGCCTTGGGGAGTTTGCGAGTTTTGCGAATTAGCCGAAAAACACGATTTGCCGAAGGTTATTTCGATTCAGAATGCTTTCAGTTTGAGCAATCGGACTTTTCACATGAATTTGGCAGAAACTTGCAGATTTAAAAATGTGGGATTGATGGCTTACAGTCCTTTGGGATTCGGACTTTTAACGGGTAAATATCTAAATGGAATCCCAGAAAATTCCCGACTGGCTTTGTTCGCAGGATTCGGTCAGCGTTACGATAAAACTAATCTGAACGATGCCGTGAAAGCCTATGTTGAGATTGCGCGATCGCACGGTTTGAGTCCGGCGCAAATGGCTTTGGCTTATGTGCGATCGCGTTGGTTCGTAACTAGCACAATTATCGGTGCAACATCGATCGCACAACTTGAGGAAAATCTTAGCAGTTTGGAGGTGACTCTCGATCGAGATATCGTAGCAGAAATCAATTCGGTACACGCGAATTATCCCAATCCCACGCCGTAATCCTTATTAGTAGGTTGCGGTTAAGTGATATAGCCTCCGCTCGAATGACCGCAATCAGTAAGGTTCGTAGTGCGGACTTCAGTCCGCAGCCCAAACACAAAATGAAGGGCAATACGAACCGTTTTTGTTAAGGTTAAATCATATCATTTTCGCTGGAATCGCCATCCTAAAATTGGTTCGCTCGTTCGGATTTTATATCGTTTCCGGTAGCATCGGAATTATATATTTGAATCGTTCAGTGCGAGCGTCTCGCTCGCGATCCACTCGCGAGCGAGACGCTCGCACTACATAATTCGGATGCTACCGGATTTGATTTTATTCCTCAGGTGAATGCGGACTAAAGTCCTCACTACAGACCTTCAGAGCAATTGCTAATTGCCAATTATCAATTACCTAAGCGTAACTCATGTTACACCATAAGTGCTATAATTATTTCCCTAATGAACTTGATGGTTGCCCGATATTGGCAGCTCGATGATAAATTTCGTGCCGCAGTTTGGTGCAGTATCGCACCATAATTTTCCGCCATGCTTTTCAGCAATTATCTGATAGCTAATAGATAAGCCTAACCCGGTTCCCTTTCCCACTGGCTTGGTGGTGAAGAAAGGGTTAAATAGGCGCGATCGCACATTCTCTGGAATACCTGCACCATTATCGGCAAACACTATCTGCACTTGATTTGGTTCCGTGCGAGAGGTAGTAATGCAGATCGTGTTCGGGTTGGTGGCAATCTGATCGAAACTGCGCCCTCGGTTGCTCTCCTCCAAGGCGTCAATCGCATTTACTAGCAGGTTCATAAATACTTGGTTGAGTTGTCCTGCATAGCATTCTACCTGCGGCAAATCGCCATATTGTTTTACGATCTCAATGGTTGGGTGTTGTGCTGTCGCTTTGATGCGGTGTTGCACAATCATTAATGTGTTATCAATGCCTTCATGCAGATTGACAAACTTCAATTCTGCTTGATCCAGGCGAGCAAAATTGCGGAGCGAAATTACAATTTCCCGAATGCGATCGGAGCCTACTTGCATCGAATGCAGTACCTTGGTGAGATCTTCACTCAGAAAATTTAGATCCACATCATCTAGTTCTGTTTGCAGCGATTGGGGAGGGTTCGGATAGTGCTGTTGATATGAATTGAGCAATCGCAGCAGTTCTTGTGTATATTGATTGACGTATGTGATGTTGCCGTGAATAAAGCTAACTGGATTGTTGATTTCATGGGCTACGCCTGCTACCATTTGCCCTAGTGCTGACATTTTTTCACTCTGCACCATCTGACTCTGGGTACGATGCAATTCTTTCAGCGTGCTTTCTAATTGCTGCATTTGTTGGCTTAGTTGTCGATCGCGATTTGTTAGCTCTTGTGCCATAACGTTAAATGATTGTGCGAGCATCCCCACTTCATCTTGGTTGTTGACGGGAATTCGAGTGCTTAAGTCGCCTTGGGCTAATTGCTGGGTTGCTTGGGTTAGGCTTTGAATCCGACGCCCCAGAGATTGGGTGATGCGAAATCCCCAGAGTGTCACTCCCGTAACCAGGAAACTTCCCAGCAGCCCAAAGCCACCCACCACAAACCACAACTTTTGTTCTGCTTGTTCGGTTTGTATGACAGACTTGAGTACGGCGATTTTGAGGGTTGCGCGATCGAATCCTGGTAGCCCGATCGTTTTAATCAAGTAGTTTTCGCCTGCAATCTTTGCGACTTTAGGTAGAGATTCAGGCTGGGGAGCTTGCCAGGGTCGATCGCGATTAAGCTGTAAAGTAGAAGCAGTTATGCGATCGCCCTGGAATGCAACTAAGTGCATGGATGTGTTACCGCGAATTTGCTGAAGTAGTGCGTCGTCAATCGCACCCCCCACAACCAAACCAGCCAAAATTTGTGTAGAAGATTTGATCGAGATCAATCCCACCAGGGAGGGTACAGCCCCTTTTTCTGCCAGCAGAATGCCCGATAAACTTAGTCCAGCACGAGCCGCACGATTGATGGCAGTATCTTCTAATATTGCTTGTGTCAGTGCTCCCTGCTGCGAAGATACTAAGAGTTCACCATTTGTGTCTACGATTCTGATCAAATCCAGTTTTAAGGATGCCTGGATTGGTAACATGGTACGGAGCAATAAAGGGCGATCGCCCGCAGCAACGGCCCTGATTACATTCCTGTCCTCGCTCACCCAACGAGCTTTTAAGTAGAGCAATTCTTGCTTTTGCTTCAGATCTTGTTGGAGTAAAGTAGCCCTATCTTCTATCTCCTTGTGCGCCGTTTGTTCTAAGTTCTTTCTGGCAAAATAACCAAAGCCCAGGGTTCCGAAAGTCCACAGGCTAAGGAATGCCACCAACAAAGGAGACAACAGCTTGACTGAGATTGGGAGTCGCACATATCTGAAGCCCTGTAACATATCTACTTCAACCTAGGATTGAGTGTAGCTAAAACCATGTAGTGTCAATTTAAACGTCAAGTTGTTTAATAAATCTAGCTTACCGCGCACTCTCGATACCAGTAAATATTCCTTAAAAAGGGGGAATCGATCGTCTAGTCCCTTCTTAACAAAGCTGGATAGAGAAGGATCGAGAAGATTGTTAACTCATCAGTAAGCTGACACTAGGTTCGCAGCTCAAGTTGATGCTATTTACTAACAACAAACCCAGACTTCTCCAAAGCAGTGGTTCCTGACGGGCTAAAAATGTATTTAATCAGTCCTTGAGTAGACTCCGAAGCATTTTTATGCCAAAGAATTTCGATCGGGCGTACCATTTGATATTTGCCTGCTTTGACATTTTCGGCTGTAGGCTCAACATTGTTGAGACTAAGACGGTTTACGGGTAGTTTATGGGAAATGGCGTAAGCCAGGGAAAAAGTACCGATGCTGTAGGGAGTGCTTTGAATCGCCTCGATTAATTCTCCTTCTTTGCGGAACACTACTGCTTGCGGTGAACTCTTCAAATCTTTTCCGAGATAGTGTTTGCGGAGGAGGCGTTTGGCAGATTCATCTTCTGGGCGATCGAGTACCACAATCTTAGCATCGGGCCCGCCCAGTTTTTTCCAGTTGGTCAAGGTGCCGCTGTAAATGGCTTTGAGGTCTTTAGTGGTCAGGTTTTTCACCCCTTTGACGCTGGGATGAGTAGCAACGAGAAGGGCATCGTGGGCGACTTCACGAAACTCTAATGTGCCATCATTTTCCTCGGGCTTTAATGTTTTAGAAATTGCACCAATATCAATAAGTTGTTGTTTGACTCCTGCAATCACTGTTTCAGATTGTCCCGGCTCTAACTGAGTAATTTTGGTGTTTTGGGAGGTGGATTCATAATTAGTCGCTAGCGTCTGAATCACACCTATTGTGCTGCTTGAACCTCCGATTTTGAGCGAGGCATCAGTTGGCGCTGCTGCCGTTGCAACCGTTGTAGCCGTGGAGGTACTGGCGTTTGTTGAGCAACTGGGCAAGCCGAAAAGTGCGATCGCGCCTAAAGTCAGGATTAATAAATTCCGTTTCATAGTATACAATTATTGGGTAATATTGTCAGCTTGCTAAATTTTTCATCAAACCAAACAGCAATCATTTTTTTGTGCTTCCCTGACTTGGCCTTACACTAACATAAATACCTAAAAGTGGCGATCTATTTAAAAATTCTTTACAAACTTGTGTATAGTCGAAGCGTTTGAGCAAAAATCTGTAAGTGCGATCGAATATCATATATTTTCATACTTTTGCATAATCGGGAGAGCGCGAAGTTCTAACATAGGAGTAGCAGCCATGAATAGCGGTCAAAAATTTAATTTTAAATTAGGAGAGCGTTTCTTAGAAGACTGGGCAGAACCTCCAGAAGATCCATTAGGAGAGCTTTCTCATTTTGAAATGGGATGGCGATGTTTCTGTTTTGAATACAACCATAAAGTTTTCATAGAAATAGGTGATGCTCAAAAAGAGGTGTTTTTAGATCCAGATATCTGTATGATGATCGACAATTACTTTCCCAAGGAAATTGCGAAGCTATCGCAAGGTAAACCAATAGAAATAGACTTTGGTGAGAGTTGGTTTACTATTATGTTGCTACCGATCGACAATAAGATTAACTGCACTTGGATCGAGTTTGGGACTTCGTGCTGGGAAAAGGTGTTTGAATGCGATCGCGCTCAAGTATTAGATACCCTCAGAGGATTTTTGACGGAAGTGATGCAGCTAGCGGTAGATCAGGGTTACATCACGCTGTTCGAGAAGGAGGAGTTTATTCGTCCGGCTTTTGCTAGCAGTAGCGATGCTGTGGTATTGAGCAAGTAGTTGGTTTTTGGTGGTGTTTTGGGCGATCGCCCTTGACGCAGAGGAAATGGGATAGAGGAGCGATCTAAACTTTAGCATACCTAACTCAACAATCTTTCAAGTCATTATTCCCAATATTGGGAAAATTTCCCAGATTGGATTGACGCTGATATCAGGTAGAGAGGTTTATATTTATCGATATTCGGCACAAAATATAGTTGCCAATTCTGCTGGCCAGTGTTAAGGTCTTAAAAGACAAAAGAAGACAAAAACTCCTCAAATTGCCAAGTATAAGAACTCTCTAATGTCTTGTATTTTTTGCAATCTTGGATTTTTCATAATACCGAATCCTATCCTGATACGAAAAAGGCTCGCCTGAACTACTAATTCAGACAATGCCCTCGTTTTAGCTAGGTAGCTCAGTTGATTTGACCTGTAAACGTCAGACCCACACAACTAAACCCAACTTTTGAAATATATGTTCGACAATTATAACCCACAAGATGGACTATTGTATGCCAAGCATAGCCTGACTCCGATCTTCTCTGCTTTGGAGGAGTTAAACCCCGCTTGGGCAGAGTGTATCCGCAGTCTGCTTGATGACAAGGACGAAACTATCCAAGAACAGCGACAGGAAATAGATGACTTGAAGTACGAACTTGATTGTCAGCCAAATCCTTGGGATAACGATGGTTCATCACACGCAGATTGTCACGATCGCGAATATGTTACGGATAGACTAGGAATTTAACAAAAAGCCGATCGCCCTTACCATCCAAAAAATAAGACAATGGTAAAGGGCGATCGCCCTTCACCCTAAAATCTTTCTCCACTAAACCCATGAGTACAATTCGCTTACAACTAGCCGAATACTTGAAATGTCGAGGCTTCACCCCCGAAAACTTAATCGAAGCTGTCGGCGAAACACTCAATCCTGAAACCGTATACCAACTGATCGAAAAAGCAGAAAACCTCAGCCACCTAGACTTATCCGTCTTAGCCGCCATTATAGATGGCTTGAGCAAACTCAATGGTTTTCCAGTCGGTATCGCAGAAGTGCTTATGTTTTTTCCTGACATTTCCGAGGAAGCATTGGCAAAATCGCCTTGGCGCCAACTTTACCTCGTCGATAATGAAATTCCCCCCTATGATTGGGGAGATGTAGATCCGATGAAACTTGGTCAACCTGTGCGCTATATACCGGGAGTAGGTGCCGTTATTCTTGAAGACGAAAGGGTAAAGTAATAAGCGTGACTAATACATTCAACATCCGCGATATTTTACTCGTTGATTTCCCTCCTCAAACGCCTGCACTGCACGAACAACAAGGAAGACGCCCTGCTGTAGTAGTGGGGAGCCCAAGCGACACAGGTACGATCCGTTTTGAGCTTGTGATTGTTGTGCCGATTACCAGACAATCAGGAGATTGGACTGCACAAAATCCAATTTTATACCCAAGTCTTCGGGCAGGAGTGGGAAATCTAACTGCCGACTCGATAGTATTGCTGGATCAAGTACGCACTGTAGATATCCGGCGAATATTGCGGTATCTTGGCAGTTTAACCGCAGAAGAGTATCAGCCGATCGCAAATGGACTCAAGCTAATGTTCGGCTTTTAAATTATCCATTAATAACCTAACAGTCGATCGCGCAAATTCTTAATGCGAGCGCCCTTCCCATTCATCTATATAATAGGTCGATATAATAGGTCGATCGGAATTTATGCACTCCGACAAAGAAACCGGGTTTTTAACGAATTTACTCGCCACAACGAAGTATTTTCACAAAAACCCGGTTTCTGGGCCCATGCGTCAGTTGTATAATCGCAACTGATGCGGATAAACCGTTTCAACACCTATCGTTTCCATAAATGATTCTGGTTCATCCTGAGTTGCGGTAACAAAATCTCCGCCAACTTCTGCTTTCACCCATCCGCCAAATAACTCGACTAAATAGGCTTCACCGTTTTTGAATACCTCAACAATTGCCCCGGCTGTTTCTGGCGGTGCAATCTCGCCATCACCGAGGGCGACTGCTTCGGTTAAACATACTGCATCGAATAACTGAAATTTGCTCATTGCTCCCCATTCTTCAACCCGCGAAGGCGGGTTTTGTTCGTGTAGACGCGGTTTCAACCGCCGAGTTTAATATACATCAAAAGCCTATTTTGAACAGGCAAGATGCCTGTTCCACGGTAAATATGGTCGATATCTAATGCCCTAACAGTTTATCCCGCAGATGCTTAATTCGATCGCGCAATTTACCCGCCTCCTCAAACTCCAACTTCTTCGCCGCCGCCTTCATCTGCGTCTCCAACCGCCCGATTAACTGAGGAATCTCGTCCAAAGATAACTCATCCACCTGTTCGTAAACCTCCTCCAACTGCTGCGAGTTCAGCTTGCGCGACACATCCAGAAACGCCAGAATCGCATTAGTCGATCGCTTTTTCGCGATCGGCTGCGGCGTAATCCCGTGCATCTTATTGTACGCTAGCTGAATCCCCCGGCGCCGATCCGTTTCGTCGATCGCCTTAACCATACTATCAGTCAAATTATCCGCGTACAAAATAGCCTGTCCCTGCACGTGGCGCGCCGCCCGCCCAATCGTTTGAATCAAAGAACGTTCCGATCGCAAAAACCCCTCTTTATCCGCATCCAAAATCACCACCAGCGACACTTCCGGCAAATCCAAACCTTCCCGCAACAAGTTGACGCCAATCAACACATCAAACTTGCCATCCTGCAAATCTTGAATAATTTCGATGCGTTGAATCGACTGAATTTCCGAGTGCAAATACCGGACTCTAATCGCCCTTTCCTGCAAATATTCAGTTAAATCCTCCGCCATCCGCTTCGTCAAAGTCGTCACCAAAACTCGCTCGTCCCGAGTGACTCTCTGCTTAATTTCCCCCAACAAATCGTCAATTTGTCCTTCCGTCGGGCGCACGAAAATTGTCGGATCGACGACTCCCGTAGGGCGAATTACTTGCTCGGCAACTCTCCCTTCCGAGATTTCCATTTCCCAATTCCCCGGAGTCGCAGAAACAAAGATGCACTGATTCTCTTTTGCCCAGAACTCCTCTGCTTTCAAAGGGCGGTTGTCAGCAGCACTTGGCAAGCGAAAACCATGTTCGATCAATACTTTTTTCCGCGCTTGGTCGCCGTTGTACATTCCCCGAATTTGCGGCACTGTGACGTGGGATTCATCTACTACCAACATCCAATCTTTCGGAAAATAATCAATCAAACATTCGGGCGGTTCTCCGGCATTTCGGCCTGCTAAATGCCGCGAATAATTCTCTACTCCGTTACAGTATCCAACTTCCCGCAGCATTTCCAAATCGTAGCGAGTGCGCTGTTCTATCCGCTGCGCTTCTAATAGTTTCCCTTCTTTCTCAAATGCTAGCAGCCTGTCTTCTAATTCGAGTTCTATTCCTTGGCAAGCTGCCTCTAATTTATCATCAGCAGTCACAAAGTGGCGCGCAGGATAAATATTTAAAGCCGTTGTACTTTGGATGATTTTACCAGTTACGGGGTCAACGTAGCGAATGGCATCGATTTCGTCGCCGAAGAATTCGACGCGAATAATTCGATCTTCGTAGGCGGGGCCGATTTCTACAACATCGCCTTTGACTCGAAATTTGCCTCTACCTAAATCTAGGTCGTTGCGGCTGTATTGGACGTTGACTAAATCTCGCAATATTTGCCGCTGGTTGACTTCCATTCCTACTTGCAAAGGGATAGCAGCTTTTAGGTATTCTGCGGGCATTCCCAAACCGTAAATGCAGCTAATTGATGCTACGACAATTACGTCGCGGCGTTCAAAGAGCGATCGCGTGGCGGAGTGTCGCAGCATATCGATCTCATCGTTAATTGCTGCGGTTTTTTCAATAAAAGTATCGCTGACGGCGATGTATGCTTCAGGTTGGTAGTAGTCGTAATAACTGACAAAGTATTCGACTGCATTGTTGGGGAAAAAATTGCGGAGTTCGTTGCACAGTTGAGCGGCCAGGGTTTTGTTGTGTGCTAAGACTAAGGTGGGTCTACCGATTTTTTCGATCGCCGAGGCAATGGTGAAGGTTTTGCCTGTACCTGTGGCGCCGAGTAAGGTTTGAAATCGATCGCCCGCTTGGATGCCTTTGACGAGTTGGGCGATCGCTAGCGGTTGGTCGCCCGTGGGATCGAAGGGCGCTTGCAATTGAAAAGATGCTGCCGCAGTTACCATAGGAAAATGTCGCTATTACCGATAAATTTTAACAAAAATTCAGAGATTCTGCAATTTCGTTAAGAAAATAGTTAAACTTTATAATATTATTTTAATTATCGGTTCAAATAGAAAGCAGAAAGCCCAGAAAAGCAGTTGTCCGAACCCAGTAATCAGCAAGGAAAAAAAATTATGGCTCTCACACCCAAAGACAAAGTCAAAGCGAGCCCCCGCGGCGGCAAAGGCACTACCAAGGCCCTACCACCCGCCAGCGAAGCCAAATCAGCGGGCATTCAACTTTATCAGCCGCAACTCCTACATGACAACCGCCCCGTCGGCCCAAACGATTTTACCATCAGCGAGACAGTCTCGATCTCGGGGAATCGCCCGATCGGCGCTAGCACCCTGCACATCAGCGAAACCTACGGCACTGTAGGCAATCGCCCGATCGAAGCCAGCGACTTTGAAGTGGTGGCTACACTCGGCAGACGCCCGATCGGCTCCAGCGCCATGCAAGTCAGCGAAATGTTCAGTATGTCCGGTGCGCGCCCTATTGCGATCAGCAATCTGCACATTGATGAAGTTTACTCCACCATGGGAGGCAACCGGCCAATTGCTTCCAACGACATTGACGACAGCTCGACCTTAATGGGATTTTTAGATTAATTATTCATTGGTCATTAGTTATTAGTTTTTCACTATTAACTCTATTAACTAATGACTAAAAACACATTTTTAGAGAAGTTTGTGACCAAGGAGATTGATAATTGGAAAACTCGAAAGTAATTTATAGCGGTTCTCAGAAAGATTCGCGGACGTTGTTGGGATGCGAGCCCTCTTTGTCTGGGAGGTTATGTAAGCTGTCTGTCATACCTCATCTTTTTGAGAAAGGCTATATTTTATCCTACCAATTTCCACAATATTTTCGCCATTATTAAATAGCTCAATTGCGTCAGGAAAAGCACGAGTAAAAATACGATGCAAATCTTTATTCGTAATGTTGCCACAGGTTAGCCAAAGAATTTGAGGCGGTTTGCCAAGGCTAATTACTAAATCAACAAAATCCCTATCCTTAGGACTGAAAAATTAATAACTTCATTATCTACTCATTTGTCGGAACAGCACGGTAATTCCATTTTGGCAAATATTCATCAAAAATAATTTTCATTGTATTCTTAAATCCATCTGCTACTTTTCTACCAGTTTTATAAATTTTATCAAGCACATTTACCACCACAGAAAGTCCGGTTTTGTGTGGGTTTTTTTCATGAGCTCTTTGACAAACTCAACAGAAGTAAAAATCACTCCTTGACAAGCTCTCGTTACATGAGGAAATAAGCGATGCTCTATTGGATTATACTCCAATGTATAGGGAGGATAATGTGCTATTCTGATTTCTATATGGAGCTACGTTGACTAATTTTTGCAAATCCGATTTAAAGATATAGTGATTAGAATTATTACTGCCACCTCCATCGCATTTAATCAAGATTGAACTTGCTTGAGGGTAGAGATAGATTCCGTAATTTATCCACCATGATTTAATCGATTCACAAGCAAATTCACTCGTATCTTTACTAATACCTAGGGTTAAATATCCTCGGTTATGTTGCACATCATAAATTCCATGAGGTACTATTTTGCCCTCAGCCAAACTGAAAAAGTCATGGTCAAGTGTGGTAACTGTTTCGGTAGTATACAGAGTTCCTGAGCGATATAAATTTCCAATAAATTCCTTTTTTTTGGTATCCATGCTAATGATAGGATTTCCCTGTAACTCATACTCTTCAGTGATTCTGGCAAGATTTTCAAATTGTTCGTTACGATTCTTTGTTATTCCTGTTGTTTGTTTTTTTTGAGCTTGACGTTTCACATATCCGTGCTTTTTTAATAATTTTTTGACAACCGTTACACTGACTGTTATGCCATGAACTTTCAGACCTTCAACTATTTCTTCTTGAGTGAGATTAGTCCATTTAATTTTCTCATCCATTGGGCTGCCTGCTGTATAATGTTTTAACACTTCTAAAAAACTTTCATTCAAGCCAGGTATCAGAGACTCGCTAGTTTTTCTTCCTCCTCCTTTTTGACGAATTCTGTGTCCCTCAAAAGTAGTCTCTGATTCACTTTTTAATTCCTTAATGCCTTTGGCTATTGTATTTCTGTCTGCTGCCAAAATTCGGGATATGTAACTAATTCCACCATAACCAAGTTTTTCGGCTTCTATTGCTGCATATCTTCGTCGATCTTTTTCAGATAGAGATTGATAAAGTTTCCGCATCTGAGCAGTAATTTCAGAGGAGTAATACATAAATTTACCTGAACAAAATGAAGGAAATTAACTAACCAATTATTAGGAAAACAAAGAAGGTGAACATCGAATAAGGATGAGTTTTGACCACCAGAATGAAATGTTACATCCTTTGTAATCACTCATTTGTTTATTATACCTTGCTTGTGTTATTAAATTTTCATTCCTAAGGATGAGTTTTGACCACAAAATGAAATGTTACATCCTTTGCAATCACTCATTTGTTTATTATACCTTGCTTGTGTTATTAAATTTTCATTCCTTATCCCGTCGCTCAAAGAAATTGATAAACGCTCTAGACAAGTTTAGCGACACCGATTGCAACACTTGGCTATAAGGTTCAGCCAACCATCCAAACTCTTTTTTGAGAGCAGGTAGACGGTCGTTTCTCCCTTCCTGGGATAGCCCTTTACCAGTTTCTTTATAAAGTTGATTGGTCATGGCTAACGAATTATTCCAAAACCAACGGGCACAGCCGAATGCTTTTGATAGCGCTACTTGCTGCTCATCGTTAGGATAAATTCGTACCTTGACTGCGTGTTTCATGTCTCTATCTTACTACGAAAAACTTAAATCAGTAAATAAATATTCTAGGTCGAAGGCAAAGCTAATTGGCTGTTGGATCGGGGAGTTCCAACAGCCGCGCTATCCATCCCCACCGTGTAGACGGATGGGGAATTCCGCTAATCAGTTAAATTTTGATTGTTCCCAGACTTTAGTCTGGGAATGCATCTTTAACGACTCCAAATTGAAATTGCAACGAAAAAGTGAAAAAGACAGAAAAACTAAGTTTGTCGTATCTTTTACCTTGTTATTTGGAGACACTGGCGAGAATCTTTTCCATCTCAGAAAGCTCCAGCGCACCGGAGAATGTTTTGCCGTTCAGAATAAAGAATGGAGTGCCTTCGATTCCCAGTTTTTGAGCCAGTTGCACGTCTTTCTGAATCGCGGCTTCGGCGGCGGGGCTGTTGCGATCGCTGTTGAATTTATCTAACTTGAGATTGAGCTTTTGGGCGATCGATCCGTAAAATTCCTCGCCTAACTGTTTTTGCCCTTCAAACAAAGCGCTGTAATATTCCCAGAATTTTCCCTGCTGTTGTGCAGCCCAAGCTGCTTTAGCTGCTGGTAGCGCTTGAGGGTGAATTGAACTCAAGGGAAAATGCTTGTAAGCTAAAGTAACTTTGTCCTGGTGTTTTGCCATAAACTGCTTAACGGTATCGTGAGCGCGCGCGCAAAACGGACATTGAAAGTCAGAGAATTCTAAAAGTACAATCTGCTGCGAAGCCGAACCCGTGCTAGGAGAATCCCCGATCGCCGATTTGGGATTTGTTTTCATCTCCTGGAAAAATGACTCCTGCGCTGCTTTGAGAGACTGCTGCTGCTGTTGCTGATACGCTTGTACCGAATCTAAAATTGCTTGGGGGTTTTCGCGGATCACCTGCAAGACTTGCTCTTTAAACTTGGGATCGACTGAATTGCCAGCCGCTGACTGGGCGGGGGAACAACCGATAAATACAAGGCAACCCGCAAGCAGTGCAGCCAAGCAGAAGGCTTGCTGGCTGCGGAATTTTCGCCAAATAGTGGATATGTTCATCTTTTTTCCTGGTTTACGGCAACACTTAATCCTACATTTAATTTTGCGGAGTGTCAGGTGTACCGCAGTTTAGTGCTGTGCAGCTATTTTTATATCTAAGCAATAATTAGCAATTGGCGATCGCAAATTCGGAGTGGGCAATTGGCAGTGGGTTTTACTAACCGGGAGCATCTCAGTTTTGCATTTATAGTGCTGTCCCCGCTCGCGTGTTTATACAAACACGCGAGCGGGGACAGCACTACAATAAAAAACGCTTCTTGCAACAATGAGATGCTCCCTACTCACCCTAACAGCAACCAGCGGCATAATTAAGATTTAAAATCTCGAAATTTAGTATGATATTGGAGCGAATAGTCTGTAGTGAGGACTTCAGTCCTCATCAAATGAGAGAGGACTGAAGTCCTCGCTACAAACAATCTCTAAAGGTTTGTAGTGAGGACTTCAGTCCTTCCTCAATCATTTCCGGCTGTTGAGCCATTTAGCAGCAACTATCCCCAAAATACCCGCAACCACTGGATTTCCCAAAAACTTCATCAAACTAGGCTGTTCTGCCAGCACTTCTCGGAAAATATCCGGGTGATTGTGATAGGTGAACGAGGCAAGCTTGGTAACATCATCAGCAGTCATGCGACTCGCGTGGTGGGTAGAAAGTCCTAATTGCTTTTCCAACTGGCGATCGTTCAATCCTCTCTTGTCCAACTGCTTGAAGAACTCCCGAGCCACGTCGTCCAGTTCGTTCGGCTTGATTTGGGCGATCGCCTTTTGCAATTCCGGTTCCAACTGTGCCGGCGGAAGAGACTCGTGATTAAAAGAACGCCCGAATAATTGTTTGCGCTGATCCGGGGAAGTTCTCTGAGCAAAATCGTCAAAATTTTCGTACTCTTCACCAGTTGTCTCAGGCATCATTTCGCGATCGCCCTGAGCCAAATCGCTCATGATTTGTCGCTTGTAATTATCGCTGCTACTCATGGTAATTATTTTCCCAACTACACAACAGTTCCGTCTCAAATTGAGATTCCTTCGACTTCAAAAAGCTGCGGAATATTAAAGCGTCGCGCTGCTATAAATTCCGCTTTTTAACCAAGTCAAGACTTGTCTTCAATCTGATTTGATTGCTGGTCGTACTTGGCAGTCAAAATCAGTTTTTTGTCAGAAGCATAAACCAAAACACTTAAATCCTGATTTGGGAAATTAACGTTCGCGAGCGGGGACGCTCGCGCTAAGGAATGAGAATTAAATAACTTACAATTTTTATTGTTCTTGTGGGATGGGCGGGAGAGCCCATTCTTTCTGGACGGGCGGGACGCCCATCCCACAAACTTGTGTAAGTTATTAACTTTTCGTTCCTAATGACAACTCACAAACGTTCGCGAGCGAGGACGCTCGCGCTAATGACAACTAACAAATAACAAATAACAAATAACAACTGACAACTAACAACTAACAACTAACAAATAACAACTAACAACTAACAACTGACTTCAAAAAAAGAGTGTGGGCAAGACTTCATCTTACCCACACCCTAAAAAAACGTTATTAGTTTTAATCTACCTTGTGATGACATTCTTTATCTATTTTGTGCTGAAGTTCTTCTTTCAACTGTTCCACAGCGCGCATAGTTTGAGCTTTTTCTTGTTTCTGCTGGCCGAGGGCTTTTTCTGTTTCCTCGCCCAGCAATTTTTCCCTTGATTTTGGTAATGTAACTTCGCTGCCACTTACAGTGTGGATCTGGTTTTCTTCAATATTCATTAGTTTTCACCGCTTTTAAAAATCTAGGTAAACCTAGCAAGACTCAGCGGTTTAAGGTTCTTAAGCATTCTTTCCTATCGCTTACGCTTCCTCAATGTCAAGGTTGCCCAGGAAATCCCAGTTAGAGTTAGAATAGTAACTATGTCTATTAGTTATTATTCCAGATTGCTTGATTTTTTTATTCAGTTGATTCCACAGGCTCCAAACGTGCTTTGTTGAGTTCACCTCAACAAAGGCGGTTAAGGAGCCTGGTATTTTTTCCGACAATCTCATTCCCCTACGGCCGATAACTAACGCCGCTGCTTCATCACTAGCCAAACCATACATCCTCAGATATTTGACTAAACCAATAATACTAGAATAAGCAGGATTGACCGTTAAAAGCTCAATACCTCTGTTAGAAAGAATTGAGTTTAACAACTTAAACAACTCAGAATAAGCCCAACCTGATAGCATCCGAGCATATTTCTTGCCACGTTCTCTAAGTTGCTCTTTCTTGCTGGTAAAGTCTAATTCCTCGCAGACTATTGGACATTGAAACTTGATAGCTAATGCCGATAATTCTCGGCAAGCTTTAACAATTTGAGCTTGCTGTTGACCCTTGCGTAAACCAGTTTGTAGTCGGATTTTACCCTGTGCTTTCAAGTTACCTTCGGTATCAATATACGCCCAACCAATCGAGCCTGGATTCATGTCGATACCAATACAACCATAATCTACAGAACGCGATACCTGCTCAACATTGGAGGGCGTGAAACTAACAGCAACACACCATTTACCAGATTTATAATAGAAGTGCCAAGTTTTAGCGCCCGTAGCTGGTAATCGGTTAATATTGCGAGGGAAATCGCCAATATACGAATCTACATTTTTACCAAACTTAGATTCTAAACAAGCTGGCACTCTAACTCTTAAATTATCCCCATCCCACTGACACACTTGATTACCATAAGATTCATCTTTGGAACCCACGATAAAGGCTTGATTCTTGGGGACACGAACCCGCACAGGGATTGATTTTAGGACGGCTAATATTTGCCGATACCTGGTCAGCTTACGTTTTTTATTGTGTATCTGAAAGCGTAGGTTTTGCCAGTTAGTTTGTCTATACTTTAGGTCACTAGATAACGGAAATGCACAACCGCTTTTACTATTTTGCCAGTTTTTTTTAGCGTAAAACTTTCGAGCTAATTTGAGTTTTCTCTCAGCTTTTTTTAGCCAAGCTTCACAAGATTTAGCTTGATTTTCTAAGGTTTTTATGTGTGAAATCCGGCACTCCTTGGCGCTATCAACAGCACCCTTAGCCGATGAGATTACACCATTGGCATGACGTTTGCTAATACCGTAAGTTTTTTGTAGGTGCGTGTTCCAGTATGACTTGTTAAATCCTTCTCCTAACATCATAAAGTTGACAGTTTCACATACTGCTTTGTGAAATATTGGTGTGTAAGCGCTCAAAAACATTTCTAGCTGAGTTTTACCGATCGCGTTCAACTCATCTATCGGTGTAGAAAGTGCTTTGCAGTAAGTGATGCTGGTCATTGAGTTCGATAGTTGTCGGGTTCGCCTGACTTGATTTTTATATATTAACATCTATCTTAAATCTACTGACCACCCTTGAATTAACTTTTATTTCTAGGTAAATCTAGGTATTTTGGCAACTGCTGACAACCCTAATTTATGCCAAAAATATTTTCAACAAGGCTAATTCAAAGTTGACCTTACCTCGATCCTAAGGTAAAGCACGGAGAGTTCCCTCTGCCTGAAGGGTGATAGGGGCTGGGGAAGAGTGGGTGAGTTCTGAGGTTTGAGTATTATACTAAGAGCAATCTACCGAGAGTTACATCTCCCGGAAGCAAGATATGGGAATGGGAATAGTGTCTGAGTAGGTGCTATTAGTTGGTGACTCGCACGCAGCTAGGCGGTGAATGAGTTGGGGAGAGGAGATGGATGAGAGCGTGGGAGAGTGTAAGAGGGAAGAGGGGGATAATTTTTCTGCTGCATTGCACAAGTGGGTTCTACCGTTTGTTTGATGAGGCTGCTTAGACCTCCGTCACAGATTGAGAGAAAAATCGGTGACAGGTTAGTGCAGAATTAAGTCAATGCAGGAAGGTTTGACCGTTAAAATCAACAAGATGCAGCAATTGTCAAGTTGTGTGGCGATCGGGTGAAATAATCTGCTAAACCAGAGTTAGCCTCCGGACTAACTTCCCGCAAGATTGAACTAAAATTTCTGTTATTAGTAAAAAGTATCTAAAACCCTATGGGAGCAAGCAGCAGTAACCCCCTCGAAGCAGCCGGCCAAACTTGTGAGCCGATCAAAATAGGCGTGTTGCATTCGCTGACGGGAACTATGTCCATCAGCGAAATTTCTGTAAAAGATGCGACGCTGTTGGCTGTTGAGGAAATTAATGCGGCGGGAGGGGTACTCGGACGCCCCTTGGAAGCGGTGATAGCAGATGGAGCCAGCGATTTGCAGACTTTTGCTCAAAAAGCTAAGCAATTGCTCCAAGAATCGCAGGTGGCGGTGGTATTTGGTTGTTGGACTTCGGCTAGTCGCAAGGCGGTACTGCCGGCTTTTGAGTACGGCAATGGGTTGCTCTTTTATCCGGTACAGTATGAAGGGCTAGAACAGTGTCCGAATATTTTTTACACTGGTGCGGCCCCGAACCAACAGATTGTACCTGGGGTGAATTACTTGCTGGCTCAGGGGAAGCGGAAAATTTTCCTGTTGGGTTCTGATTATATTTTTCCCCGGACGGCAAATTTGATTGTGAAAGCTCAACTGGCTGCACTCGGAGGAGAGTTGGCGGGGGAAGTGTATCTGCCACTGGGTTCGAGGGAGGTGGACGAGGCGATCGCACATATTTTAGCAGTGAAACCGGATGCGATTCTCAACAGTCTTAACGGCGACAGCAATGTGGCTTTTTTCCTTCGTCTGCGGGAAGCTGGTTTGAAACCGGAGGATTTGCCGGTGATGTCGGTTAGCGTGGCAGAAGAGGAAATACGGGCGATAGGGCCGTCCAATATTGCCGGACATTGGGTGGTTTGGAACTATTTTCAAACTGTTGATACAGCGGAAAATCAGAAATTTGTTAAGGATTATAAAGCGAGATACGGGGAAAATCGTGTCACGGATGACCCAATCGAAGCGGCTTATTTGGGGGTTTATCTGTGGAAGAAAGCAGTAGAAAAAGCTGGTTCGATAGATGTAATTAAAGTCAGGGCGGCTGCTAAAAATATTGAGTTTGCAGCGCCTTCTGGCATGGTAAAAATAGATGCCAAAACTCAGCATACCTGGAAAACAGTGCGGATTGGTCAGGTGCGATCGGACGGTCAAATTGAGGAGATTTGGAATTCCGGGGCACCTGTACAGCCGGATCCTTTTCTCAAAAGCTACCCTTGGGCGGCCGCACTAAGTCCGAAGCAGATTTCTGTGGGTACTAGGGCTTCTTTGCTCGGGCTGTTTGTGATCATGGTACTGATCGCTTGGATGGCGGTGGGAGTCGGGTGGATGGGTTCTTTGGAGATGAAGAACTCTTTGCTGGCGATGCAGGCAGCATCAGCTCCAGCGGGGGCTGCGGAGGCAACAATGGCGGTGCTGGCCGAGCAAACTATGGCTGTGGCGAGTCGCACTCAGAGTTGGCTGGTGGGGGCTTTGGTTTTGAGTTCGATCGCAGGTATAGTTGCTTGTGTGTCGGTGTCGGCGATTATTCGGAATTTGGGTTTGCTCCGGGAAACTGCCCAACTGATTGCGAGCGGTGATTTGACGGCTCGATCGCCTGTGGTGTCTAATGATGCGATCGGAGTTCTATCTTCTACTCTCAATACAATGGCTCAGCAAATTAGCAGTTTGCTCAAAGGTTTGGAGGTGCGGCAACGACAGCTAGAAGAGCGATCGGGTGAATTGGAAATTGCTAAGAACGCTGCGGAAGCTGCTAACCGCGCGAAAAGCACGTTTTTGGCAAATATGACTCACGAATTGCGGACGCCCTTAAATGCGATTATTGGCTACAGCGAGCTGCTGCAAGAAGAGGCTCTTGAACTCGGCGAAGAAGAGTTTGTGATGGATTTGGCAAGCATTAATATGGCAGGCAAGCAGTTGCTGAACATTATTAGTGACATCCTGGATATTTCTAAAATAGAAGCAGGAAAGATGACTCTTTTCCTGGAGACTTTTGATGTCTTGAATTTAGTCGATCAGGTTATGACTACTGTTCAACCGCTGGTGGGGAAAAATGGCAATACTTTGAGTGTCAATTGCGATCGCGATATTGGTACGATCTACGCTGATTCGGCGAAGCTGCGGCAAGCGCTGTTGAATTTGGCCAGCAATGCTGCTAAGTTTACCGATCGAGGCAAAATTACAATTAATGTTTGGAAGGAAGAATCGGAAGTTTTGCCGGTGGAGAATTCCGAGGATATCTCGGATATTGCCTCTGAATTTCACAAATATTCGATCGTGTTTCAAGTCACCGATACGGGCATCGGCATGACTGACGATCAGATTTCGAGGCTGTTTGGAGCTTTTTCACAAGCTGACGATTCGACTACCCGCAGGTACGGTGGCACGGGTTTGGGGCTTACTATTAGCCGAAAGTTTTGCCAGATGATGGGCGGGGATATTACAGTTGAGAGCCAGTTTGATTGCGGTTCTACTTTTACGATTCGCTTGCCGATGGCGATTAAAATCGAGAAAGAAGCCGAGGGCGATCGAACACCGGAAGAAACGGCGCAGCAAGAAGTGCGATCGCAAGCGCTGGAACTTCCTGATGCTGCGACTGTGCTAGTAATTGACGACGATCCTGACTCGCGAGATTTGATCGCCCGCTGCTTGTCGAAACAAGGATTTCGGGTACTCTCGTCAGCTAGCGGTGAGGCAGGGCTTGAGTTAGCTAAGGAGTCGCTACCTGATGCGATTACTCTAGACGTGATGATGCCGAGTATGGACGGCTGGGCGGTTCTCTCGGCCTTGAAAGCCGATCCGGAGTTAGCTAATATTCCGGTGATTATGTTGACTTTTTTGGACGATCAAAATCATGGTTTAGAATTGGGAGCGGCGGAGTATTTGAGGAAGCCTTTGGATTACAAACGCTTTGCTGATTTATTGAGTAAATATCAGCGCCCGCAAAAGTAGTCTGTTGACGGTTGACGGTTGACGGTTGACCATTTGTGACAAGTTAAGAAAAAGTGCAAATTGTCAAGGGGGTAGACTTGCAAGAGGTAAAATAGGATGAAACCTTGACCGGGTAAGCAGTTGAGCCATAATTGAACCAGTTTATGAGTAGCAAAAAACGAATCAACCGAGATCGTGCAAAGAAAAAAAATCGTCCTCAAGTAGAAAACGAAGCGATCGCGAATCACCTGGAAGATTTATTAATTCCAGCAATGGCGGCCCAAAAAACTTTTTATCGCCAACTAAATTTAAGAGATAGAATTTTAACACTACCGTTAATGATGGTCTCCGTATTAAGTTTATTATGGCGAGACGTAGCAGGAGTAACAGAATTAACCAGATTATTAAAGAGAGAAGGCTTTTTATGATGTCAGCCACAAGAAATTAGCCAACAAGCATTATCACTCAGATTTTTAACTTTGAGAGCTATTTTGTTTGAAAAAGTATTTAAAGAATTAGTACCTCATTTTCGACAAAAATGGTTGATGAGAAAGTCGAGACCATTACCAGATAGCGTACAATTTGCCTTAAAAAACTTTGAAAATATCTGCATAGCAGACGGCTCAACATTAGAAGCATTATTTCGTAAACTAGAAAGTTTATCAGATGTTCCAATTGGTAAATTATCCGGAAAAATGTGAGTAATAATAGACCTAGTAACTCATCTTCCCGAAGAAATTTGGTTTTGGACAAATCCGAAACAAGCAGATACCCATTGGGAAGAAGATTTACTAAAAACAGTTAAGCCAAAAACTTTGCTGTTACTGGATAGAGGCTTCTATCACTTCGCTTTTTGGTCAAAATCAATTGAGCAAGAAATTGGATTTATCACTCAAATTAAGAAAGGTGCAGGGTGTATCTCAGTTTTGCATTTGTAGTAGTGCGAGCTTAAGAGCTCGCGTATTGTACAATACGCGAGCTCTTAAGCTCGCACTGTAAAAAAAAATGCTTTTTGCAAAAATGAGATGCTCCCAAGGTGCATCTTATCAAGTCAAGCGGGTATTAACCAATACTTATAATGTCAAAGACCAGATAATCCAGATAGGTGCAGGGACAAAAAAGACACCAAGTTTGACTATAAGATTAGTACAAATTCGCTCGAAAAATAGCTGGCGTTCTTATCTGACGAGTGTCCGAGAACCCGAAATATTGCCCCCTATGTAGTGGCAGATTTATATCAAAGACGCTGGCGAATTGAAGACGCCTTTTGTATAGTAAAGAGACTCCTAAATTTAAGTTATTTATGGACAGGTTCTGTCAACGGAATTCAGCTCCAAATCTGGGCTACCTGGCTATTTTATGCGGTTTTGGTAGACTTAGGGGATGCCGTTGCAGATGAATTAGGAGTGCCAATTGAACGTGTTTCATTAGAAATGATTTATCGGGGAATGTATCATTTTTCTGTTGCCTATCAAAAAGGATTAGCTTCTGACGAAAGTTAAGTATTTTGCTGACGATAAAAATCAAGATTTAGGGATTGTTAAGCGACAACGAAAACCTCAGATCAGGCTAATTATTTCTCCTTTCCCTGGAACTCAAAGAAGTCCCGAACAATTTTTTTTCAATAATAAAGGAACAAATGGAGTCATATTTTAATTGGTATCTCGGTAAAAAAAATGAGTAAGATTACTCATTGACAACAGTGCTTTTAGCTTAACTTGTGAGTAATGGGCAAGGTTCGATCGACTGGTTTAAAAAGCAAATTCCCTAAAATCAAAATCTTTTGGGGGCTCACAAGCTCGAAGCTTTCATTACTTGGGCTAACAAACATCTCTAATCAGGCATTACCGATCGCGATCGCCATTTTCCCCTTCCCTACAGTTGCTTTTTTTGGGGAAACTGCTATTATTTACGATAACCCAGCATTCAAATATTTTAATTTTATTAAAGTGAAAAAAATCGCCCTTTTTTTTCGAGTTAACCGCTTGACTCTGAAGTTTTTTGGAGGTACAATTTAATAATGGGAATAGTCGCAAAATTAAAATTAGACTCACCACTTCCATTATCTAAAATATACCACCTAAAGTCCAAACAAGTCAATAGGTAATAATTCCTTTTTTTTGCCAATTTTTTGACACTGTTTCTAAACTTTTTGTGGTTGATATCGACGAAAAGCATTGCTATCCAAAAATGGGTTTGTTTCCACAGGCCGTGCAATCACAGGTGTGGAACGGTTACATTATCAATTTTTCTTGAGGAATTTTCGGTGGCGGCGCACCCTACACCTAACTAACTCAACTTCGACTAGATAGAGAGTGGATTTTGGTGTTTAGTTAAAATGAACTTATTAATAATTCCTTGACTTTGCCGCGCTTGGAACTCTTAGAGTTAATTCCCCTAGACGCTGATATTTCAATTTGCTGAGGGAGATGAGCTATTTTAAAAGCTTCAGCATCGCTGTATATTTTATCGATGAAATCGCAGTTAGAATTAGACAGCATAATTTTGACACCCCGTTGGGCAAGTTCTGCAAAAACATCTCTAAGCTTTATCTGTTCGGCTTGTTTGAAGTTCTCGCGGCTGTAAGCTGTGAAATCGCTAGTAGAACTGATAGGATAATAAGGCGGGTCAAAATAAACAAAGTCTTTGCTGCTTGTAGCAAAATCTAAAATTCGATCGAATTTTCTCACTTCAATTTGAGCTGGTTCGAGTAGAGATGAGACCGATCGCAATAATTCTGGTTGACAAATGTTAGGATTTTTGTATCTGCCTATGGGAACATTAAATTCACCTTTGGAGTTTTCTCTGTAGAGGCCGTTGTAACAAGTTTTATTGAGGTAGATTAGCCGTGCTGCTTTTTCTGTATCTGTGTTGTAGGATCGCGATCGCACCGAGTAATAATAGGCTGGATTGTCCTTGCTGTGCTCTAAAGCGTGCTCTAACAAAAGCTCAATCAGATCCTCAACTTTATCCCTGACACAGCGATAAGCATTAATCAACTCAGGATTAATATCTGTTAACACAACTTGCACAGAAGGGTGCTGTTGTGCTAAGTAAAAAAATACGGCTCCGCCGCCCAAAAAAGGCTCGTAGTAAGTGGTGAACTTTTTAGGAAAATAAGGTTGATATTGTCCAATCAACCTTGTTTTGCCTCCAGCCCATTTCAGAAATGGACGCGGCAAGACGAAAGAAGGTGCGGCAGCAGACATTTAGGTAGAAATAACAGCCCTATAATATTTATCACAACTACAACTCACAACTACAACTGAATAGAAATACTTCTCTCATTCGTTACCAGAAAGAATTGGTTGAAAGCCGGAACGCTTTGAGGGAGAAATTAAAATCAGACTATTCATTACTCCAATCCTCGGACTTATAGGTAGAGGTCGCTCTCAAACTGTCAAGCGGTCAACTGTCAAGCGGTCAACTGTTGAACGGAGGTCGCGTTCCGGCATTGAACAGACTCAGACCCGATCGCTCTCACAAAACTTTTCGTTAGAATTATATATGTTAGCATCGCCCTTGAAAAATGACCGATCGCCCGATCGGCAGATTTAGCTCCGGCTGTGCCAAAATTGTCTAACTCGCTCACAAGTGTTACCAGTCAAAGATCGAGCTGTAACACTTTACCCCACCGGTGCTCATGCAAGATTTCATTAATAACATCTCTCGCTACCCTCGTTTTTTGATTACTGTGTGTCTGGGAATCTTTTTTTTCCTGTTCGAGCGACTCAAACCTCTGCTCGATCGACCGGCAACTGCGATCGCCCTGATTACTTCGATTGTAGCGACTTTTGTGTTTCTAACTTTTACACTGCGCGCCATGTTAGGTCTGAGTCCGGTTTAAAGGCAAAATTTCTGCCCGAAAAAGCCGGCGAACTCTGACAAACCATAGCCCACAAACCAGGAACGCAGAGGGTTTGGGGGTTGCGACTTCTGAGTTTGAGTTAAAACACTAACCCCCGAAATAAGTGCAACTCTTCCGTGCGATCGCACACTTGGCAATAGTAGCTGCGATAGATTGGAAGAGGAAGTAAAGTTACCCTAGTTATGTGAGCGCTCCTCAACCTTGGCGCAAGCAAACATTAGCGCAGTGCACCACAACAGTTCCGGCTATCAACACAACTGGGGAAATACTGCACCTCTGTTTCCCCCATTCCCACTTAATCCTTAGGAAGCGGCACACCCCGCCCCGCTTTCCTCTCCCGTTAACCTGACGGTATCACGAGAGTTTCCAGCGGACAAGACAGATGAAATTTGAACATATCTATCAATTTTTTCAAGACCCCCCTCCTGTTTATCTAAACAAGGAACTGGCAGTGTGCTACATTCTCTCGGTGTTATTGCGCGGAGATTCCTACGGTACAGAACTCATCGGACAACTAGAAAGGGAATTCCCCATCTACCGACTTTCTGATACCGTCCTCTACAGCGCTTTGAAATTTCTCGAAGATGAAGCCGTCATTACCGGTTACTGGAAAAAAGTAGAAGGACGCGGCCGCCCCCGCCGGATGTATCAAATCCTCCCTGAGTGGCGGCATCAAGCTCAAGACCTGGCTCGTCTGTGGCACGAGTACATCGGTCAGGGAAACGGCGCGTCTGGCCGTCGTCCCCGTGCCTTGGAAACTGGTCACACGGGTTAGCAGGCGTTGAAATCGGATGCCTAAACCCTTGAGATGCGGTGCTACTAGCAAAGCGAATTGTCCGATTGCCTTCGCTTTGCCAGCATCGCCGCCGCACAGCGATTAGAGTAGCGATTCACTACGTCAGGACTTACGCATTGTCACTTGAGAATTAAGGATGATGGGGAGATATGGGAATTGGGTGATGGGGAGAAAAACGCATTGCTAGAAAGCTTGGCGAGAATTTGGGTTAAAAAGTGTCTGCGTAAGTCCTCGATCGCTTTCTTCTGTAAACTTCTGTAAAGTCATAGTAGATAATTTCACTTACACAAACTTCTACCGATGGATACTACTGTTCTTTCTTCAACTTTTGTGATGACGCTGCTGTTGGCTGTTGGCTTGTTTTTCTTCATCAAGGCCTCAGTCAAAGATCGCATCGAACAAGTCAAGCTTGCTTCCGAGAGCGCCCAAGAGTTACTGTTAACCCAGCTACAAGAGTATTTTGCTTCTAGGGCTTACCGAGTTGCAGCCGTTGATGCCCCCAACTATAAAGTCACCTTTGAGGGTTTTGTGCGGCCGAGTTGGTTTCTAGCTATCTTTTTAACCCTGTTGAGTGCAGGCGGCGCTCTCTGCTTGGGACTGGTTTTGGGAATGCTAGTACCACAGCAAGGTCAAATTTTCCTAGGTTTGGTACTGCTGTCGCCGTTGACGGGAGTATTTTACTGGAAAAAAGCCGGACGCTCCGAGCAAGTCCTTCTAAAACTCGAATCAGTTGCTGACTCGGAAAGCCCAACTAAAAGCTTTGTTACTGTCAGAGCTCACCGCGACGAACTAGCAACTATGCAAAAAGCTTTAAATTTGAAACCCCTGGAAGATTAAAAGTTTGGCGCGGAACGTTTTTTTGATATGCTAGATGCCGTGCTTCGACTTCGAGCCGACAAAAGGATTGCTGCTGGCAGTTCTCTAGTTGGCCCGAAAGTTCGATCGACTGTTGATGCAAAGTAAATGATTTTCTAGAAACTTATTGAATAATTGGGTAAAAGCTGGTAGTGTAGGGCGGGAATAAAAAACGCTCTAGCGATTAAAACAGCTAGGGCGATGGTCACTTTGAGTCATTATCGTTTTCAGCAAATGTTGAAGCATCAAGCTGTTAAATATGGCAGTTTTGTAGTAGACATAACCGAATAATACACATCACAAACCTGTTCAAAGTGTGAACAGAGATTGAAATGGCGCTTTCAATATCTTGTTGAAAGCTTTGAGAGATACCTCCTTGACGGGAGAGCTTGCAGCTTTCACGCGTCTTGCCATACACAGCTAATTCGGGCTTAGTCTTGGATTTGCTGGGTTAAATGTATCTGGCACGGTCAAACGATTTTAGATTGTGAGATTTTAGATTTGAGATTTATTCTACAGATGAATCTGGGAGCTTTAATTTTCGTCTAAAATTTGGAGTGGTTCGCGACTCGATTCCGGGCTTGTATTCGTTTTTGGGCAGAGTCAAAAAAAACCATTATCCTGAGAGTGCCAATTGTGCCGATCGCCCTTTCTTGACGATCTATACTGTTGCGATGGCTCCTTCTACCTTAACTTCCCAAGGATTTTTCGCGTAAATTTCAGTTGGCACTCTCCAGACAATGAGAACTCTCGCGCTTTTGTTAAAAGAGCTAGAAAAACATTGGTGTCAATGTTTTGATCTAAACATTTCGATCTATGCGCGACTGGCGGACACCGCAGGAATTTTTTCTGCGGTTGCTTCCAGCATCACCTTTAAGCTGGGAAACAAGAAATGGTTCTCTTCTACGTATTGGGCTCCGAACAAACCTTTTTCAGCCCAAAAGTATCTGTCGGTGGTATGCTCGTTACGCTTGACCAACAGTAAAGCTGGGGGAGCAATGCCTTCGGCATGGATGAACTTGCGAGCCGCTGTTACGGGTTTATCTTCGCCGCTCTCGATGCTATATTGAGGCACACACTCTAAAATTCTGCGTCCTTCTTGTCGGCGGCGACTTTTGCGCTTGCGTCTCCTGGCCAATTTCTTTACCTCCTCTGTGAGCAGACAGTGTGAGCAGACAGTATGAGCAGACAGGTTTTGACATACTCCCCAGCCATAAAGACATGGGGATTCTGGATTCAAACAGCTTTTCTCAAGCACAGTTTGTCTGATATTGCCGAGCATCCTAGGTTGATGCCCCAACCTATCTCAGATTTTTTGGATTATAGAGTTGAGACCGGATTTTTACATCTGGCGAATCAACAATACATGATTCAATCATCAAAGCTGTCCCGATCGGGCGTGGCTTTTTATCCAATTTTTAGGTAATGATAGCTACCAAATCCGAGGCCAGTATATCTGTTCTAGCTCTAAACTTCAACTGTTTTTAATATATCGACATAATCTTAACATTCGTGCCGATCGACAAAAGTGCAGCGGTTGTGGTAAGGTGGGCCGCAACTTCCGGCAGCAGCCAAGCTTGGGACTCTGGGGAAGCTATGCAGGCGGGGCTTTAAAGCAATTGTGTTTGTGAAAGCTGAATCCTGGGAACCGAGCAGCCTGCCATCAAAGCCCACATACTAGAAATTTAGGAGTCTCCAATCTGTAATCGGGGGCTGAGCAGTTGTAATTTAGTTAAAATTCCGTAAAATATCTTAATGTGGCACTCATGTTAATGCCAGCCAGTTCAGAATTTGTCAAGCTTTGTCGATCGCAGGTGGCGATCGCAGTCAGTTTGGGTGCGACATTCAGCGCAGTATACCTGACACAAGAGCTGGTAGAAGGCAGCGAGGCAAAGTTAGTGCCGATCGCAGTTTACCCAGAAACCTCAGTCGAACCAGAAAATCAGGAGTTGAGGCTCGAACCGGCTTCAAGCTCGACAGTGAAACCAATGCCGCGGCGGCTGGCTGCGCCGGTTTTGGCTGTGGAAGCATCAACCGTGGGGGCGATCGCACCCGAGCCACTGCCGGGTTTTGAAAACAGTTCCAATCAGTGCCAAGGCCCGGGGAATGTGTGGCAGCAACGGAGGCAAATAGTGACGCCTCTGATACACGAGGACGCTGTCCTGGGACTCCTGGTCAGCGGTAGGGAAGACAGGGCTTGGAACGATCGAGAGGAGGCTCAGATACAACAAATTGCTCGCACTTTGGCCCTAGCCTGCATTTTAGACCAGCGATCGCAGTGGATGCATCAGGAATTGGGATCTTCTCGGCAAATCCAGGCTCAGGTTTATGACACGATGCACAACTTGCTGCACCAGTTCAAGAGTCCGCTGACAGCGTTGCGAACTTTTGGCAAACTGTTAGCGCGCAGGCTGGTACCAGAAGACAAAAATCGCAATGTGGCTTATAGTATTGTCCGAGAGAGCGATCGGCTCTCTGAATTGCTCGGCCAGTTCGATCGCACAGTAGATACCGGCGAAGCAAATCTCAGACTCCCATCAGGCACTTCAGAAACAGCAACTTCTAATATCGAATTAATCCAGCATTCTCCTCTGTCGCTGTTACCAGTGGCCAATTTGGACGAATCCTGTGTAGTGACAGAAGTCTTAAAACCGCTGTTAATTTCCGCCGAGGCGATCGCATCGGAAAGGCATCTGTCATTGCTAGCCGACATTCCGGCGGATTTACCACCAGTCTCGGCGAGCGATCGAGCTTTGCGCGAAGTTTTGAGCAACCTAATTGACAATGCTTTGAAATATACCCCCGCCGGCCGCCAAATTTATATTAAAGTAAGCTACGAAGCGAACCACCGCCCCTTACCTGCCATAGCAGTTGCAGTCAGCGACACAGGTTCCGGCATTCCCCCCCAGGATTTAGAGCATTTATTTGAGCGACACTACCGGGGAGAAAAAGCCCAGACAGAAATTCCCGGCACAGGATTGGGTTTGGCGATCGCCCGCGATTTAGTCCGCCAAATGCAAGGAGAAATCCAAGTATTTTCCCCAGTAAATCCGGAATGGCTGCCATCTAGTGCAGCTCATTTATATCCAACCGATAGCGGCACTACATTCGTCGTTTGGCTGCCGGTTCGGAAGAAGGAAGAAGGAAGAAGGAAGAAGGAAGAAGGAAGAAGAGATACACAGTAAGCTTAACCGCGAACCGTATTTTACGTTTGATCGGGTGGATTTACTTAACACTCGCTTCAAACAAGAATGCAACTGTAAACCCATGTTCCCAAGAATGCTCTTCATCAGTCATTGCCAATCTAAAATTTAAAATATAAAATAGTCTAACAAACTCTATTCCTGGGAAAACAATTATGAAGCATCAGCCTTTATTCGATAAAATTCCCAACTTTTCAACTTTTTTAGAACTTCTCAAAAAACACTTTTTTACTGTACCATTTTTAGTCATTTTCAACACTCTGGCTCTCCTAATTTTAGGCGGACTGAGCCTATACGCCAAACTCAACAACCAGGGAGACGGAGTTGAACGCCTCTTTAGCGATCCTTTTAATTTCTGGTTCCCTTACGAAGGCCTTTTCACCGGAATTTCCGAAGTCCTCTGGTGCATCCCAGTCGCAATTTGTGCATTTACATTCGGACTCCTGCGCCAAAAAGACCCCCGCAGTCGATCGGCAATATTCTTCTTTTTTAGCGCTTTACTGCTGGGAGTCTTTTTCTTGGATGACAGGTTTCGGATGACTTTGATTCTTTCTCAGTTGGGAATATCTAAGAAATTAATTTATTTGTGTTATGGTAGTGGCGTTTTCCTTTACGGAATTAAATTTTGGCGATACATCAAAACCACTCCTTACCTGCCCTTAATCGCCGCATTCCTCTTATTTGCTATCTCGCGGTTTGAGGATATTATAGACACTCGTAGTCTAGGAGCACACGCTATGTTAGAAGATGGCACTAAGTTATTAGCTCTTCTGAATTTGGCTATGTATTTTTGGCACGTATGTTATCAAGCAATTTGGCGACATTTGCAGCAGACGGAAAAACCTTAAGTTAGTTGACAGTTGACAGTTGACAGTTGACAGTTGACAGTTGACAGTTGACAGTTGACAGTTGACAGTTGACAGTTGACAGTTGACAGTTGGCAGTTGGCAGTTGACAGTCATTGGAAGCAATTACTAATTACCAATTCCAATCCGCAATGCCCAATGCGCTGGGAAGGCCAATGCCCAATGCCCAATCCCCAATGCCCTGGGAAGGCCAATGCCCCATGCCCCATGCCCCATGCCCCATGCCCCATGCCCAATTACCCATTGCCAATTACAAACAAACTTTTCATGTTTTTTTTATTCCTCTGACTAAAACTGTCAGGCAATCCCCGAAACCGCTGGAAATTCAGAAATTGAAACCCGCGAACATCAGCCAGTAACTTTGGCGTAGATTTTACCGCCGAAGTTGCAGCACAAGAGGCAATTTCTTTCTCTACTGTTAACACATTTCCGTAAAGATTGGCAATTATTTCTTGACCCCCAGCAGTCATTTTCAAATGCTGCAATCCTTCTTGAATGTAGGGATATACAACATTCCAAAAAAACTTGGGATAGCCCGATCGCAAATCTGCCGGATGGCAGTAGCCTAGATTTTTATTACTACCTATTTCTTCAAATTCATAAAACAGCGCCGGTATTTTTTGTAAGTAGCGGGGGTCGCTGAGTTGACCGAGCAAATCTGCTGCCCGCACTAAGCCGGGATAATTGCCAGTACAAGAGTGTTCTTCGTCGTTCGGTACGGGGAAGCGAGTCAATTCAATATTACGCATAATAGCCTCCGAATCAATCAAATCGTGACCGAAAAAATGTTCTTGTACGAACATTTTACCCCTGTCTATATGATAGGGAGTTAAGCTAGCATCAGTTGTACCCGATTCTAGATAAATTGTATTGTTGTCAGTGCCTGTCGCATACAATCTTTGGCTTTGTTGATCTTGAGGGCAGATTCCTTTGACGTAACCGATATCGTGACACAGCCAAGAAACGATCGCCTCCAGCCAATTTTCTGGGGAGATGTTTCCTTCGCTCAGGTATTTACCGCGCAATATTTCTTGCCCTACTAAGGTGACAAGAACTGTATGTTCGACGTTGTGATAAAGAGCGTCGCTGCTGGCAATGTTTTCTAAAGCTAGGCTGACAACCTGTTCGATAAGTCTGGCGCTGTCAGATTTAATGTTCCCGTAAGTGTTTCGGTATCCGGCTTTTAAGCTTTCAGTTAAGGAACTGATGATGACTGTGGTGGGGTTCAACATTTGTAGTTACCTTGATGGCGGGTGATTGCGAACTATTGCATATTTGCAATTAGTCTGTCAGAGGAGTATTTTTTTTTCCAAGAAGTCATTTGTGCAGTCAATCTAAAATCTAAAATCTAAAATCTAAAATCGATCGACTGGCTGTTGGTTTTTATTGTCACCGATCGCAATTGGCGATCGCAACCAGAAAAGCTCATAAGTTTGACAGTTTTTGCGCCTCAGCAATTTCCCGCTGATTGGGGAGCTACCGCAATACCTCATAAAAACTCATAAAACCTCAGGAAAGCGAAGGAGCAGCTAACTCGACTCGGAATTTGCCGTGCAAGCCCTCAGCTCGGCTGCTGGCTTGAATGTTGACCCGCGAGGCTATACAATTTATAAAAATTCTTGCTATCAAGGAAGTGTGGGACTTTTTTTCTAAAACGAACCTACAGCAGGCAAGCTCCCAACCCCGATCGCCATCAGTGATTCCCAAATCTAAAATCTAAAATCTAAAATCTCCAATCTACAATCGAAATACCTTAGTAGAAAAATGAATATTCAAGAAGCTTTAGAATTTATAGAAAACTCAGTTCACCTCAAAACTGGCAAACACCTCAACGATTTGGAAAGGCAGGTTTTTATCGGGACTTGGCAAGGACAAACCTATGAACAGATTTACCCATTAAACCCGGAATATGTCGAAAAAGATGTAGGATACAAGCTGTGGCAGAAGCTGTCAAGTATCTTGGGAGAGAAAGTTACAAAAAAGAACGTGCGAGGAGCCATAGCTCGATCGATCGCGCGGCAGGAAATGCGATCGGCAGAACATCTAAAACAGCCTTCCCAGACTGAACCGAGAAATGGGACAAATCACGGAAAACGAGTTTTTATTAGCTATTGCAACCAAGAACCCGATCTGAGTTTGGCACTGGAGCTTGCCGAAGGCATAAATGCAACGGGACACCAAGTATTCGCTGCCAATATTGGGGCGGTTTATCCCGATCGCGAATCAGCAAAAAACTGGCTTTCTCAAATTGACTTTCAATTAGAACAGTGTGACTATTTTTTATTGCTGCTGTCCGGGGAAACAGCAGTTAGTGAAATAGTTATGGAAGAATTGCGGAAAATCAAAGAATTGCGCTACAGACGGCAAAATCCGGCGCCTGCCGTGTTGCCAATTCGAGTCAATTATCCTCCCAGCATACGGCTAAACCATGACTTGCGGAACTACATCAACGATACTCAGCAGCGCGAGTGGACATCGCCGGCTGACACGGTACTACTGCTACAAGAAATCAACCAAATGCTTTTAGAAACAGTCGCTGGGGAAAGCACAGTACAGCCAGCAGGTACATCGCAAACAGATACAGAAGATGACATATCCGCAGGATTTATAGTTAATTTAAACCTGCTGGCGCCAGAGCATTCTTTCCTTAAAACTGCGACTCAGACTGTAACCATTTCTCGGACTCTGCCGCTTTCAAATCCTCCATCACCCGCCGCAGAGCCGCAGATTCCCCAAGGACAAGTCAGGCTGGATTCGGCTTTTTATGTCGATCGCGTTCCCTGGGAAGCTCAGTGTTACAAGGAACTTTTGCAGCCGGGAACTTTAATTAGGATAAAAGCACCGAGACAAATGGGCAAAACTTCGTTAATGGCGAGGATTCTTTATCAGGCAAAAGAACAAGGCTATCGCACTGTTCCTCTGAGTTTTCAACACGCAGATGCTGCGTCATTTGCCAATCTCAATTCACTGCTGAGGTGGTTCTGCAACAAAATTACGCGCAAGCTGCGGTTGCCTCACCAGATTGACGATTATTGGACTGATACTTACGGCAGTAAAGATAATTGTACGGCTTATTTTGAAGATTGTTTGTTGTCGGGAAACAATGCACCGCTGGTGTTGGGATTGGATGAGGTCGATCGCGTTTTTCAGTATCCTACAATTGCCGATGATTTTTTTGGGCTGCTAAGGGCCTGGTATGAAGAAGCCGGATATGGCGACAGCGACAGCGAACTGTGGGCAAAACTGCGTTTGGTAGTGGTGCATTCAACAGAAGTTTACATTCCGCTGAACGTGAATCAATCGCCTTTCAATGTGGGTTTGCCAATAGAATTGTCCGAGTTTAGCGCCGAACAAGTGGCTGATTTAGCGAGAAGGCACGGGCTGAATTGGCAAATAAATATGGTGGAAAAATTGATGAATATTGTGGGCGGTCATCCGTATTTGGTGCGGGTAGCTTTATATCACATTGCTCAAGAATTTGCTCTTTTCAATCGCCGATTTTCAGGTTCTGCCAAAGAACAAAAAGATTTAGAGGAAAGTTTAGATGAACTTTTAGAACTTGCTCCTACTGAAGCAGGAATTTACGGCGATCATTTGCGCCGTCATTTGTGGAATTTGCAAGAACATCAGGAGTTAGCAGTGGCTTTTAGTAGGGTAGTAGCAGCTAATGAACCTGTAGAGTTAGAATCTGTGCTGGCGTTTAAGTTGCACAGTTTGGGGCTGGTGCAGTTGCGGGGAAATGAGGTAACTGTGCGCTTTGAGTTGTACCGTCAGTATTTTGGCGATCGACTAAAATGTATTTAAGATTCATCTAACTTACAAAACTCTTGCGGGAGGTAATAAAATGCCGTCTCCATTTCCAGGGGTAGACCCTTACTTAGAAAATCCTGAATTTTGGCCGGAAGTTCATCACCGCTTAATTACGGCGATCGCCGATGCGATCGGGCCTGCGCTGCGCCCGAAATACCGGGCGGCAATTGAAAAGCGGATTTATTTGAGCGAGGCCGAAGATAGCGATTTGTTGGCAATTCCTGACGTGACAGTATTCGATCGCCCGTCCACCGCCAGCCCATCTGTTATGACTGCAACGCTGCCCCATTCTGAACCGATGACAGTTACGGTACCAATATTGGAAGAAGCTAGGGAAGGCTATTTAGAACTCCGAGAGGTAGGTACAAATCGGGTAATCACAGTCATAGAAATTCTTTCGCCGAAAAACAAACGCACTGGGAAAGGTCGAGAGGCCTATGAAAACAAGCGACAAGAAGTGTTAAGAAGTGCCTCTCATTTAGTAGAAATTGACTTGCTCAGGGCCGGGAGACAAATGCCTGTAACTGGCGGGACTAACACGGATTATCGCATTTTAATTAGCAGGGCAAATCGCCGTCCAAAAGCTCAATTGTATGCTTTTACGGTACGAGAAGAAATTCCACCATTTTTCTTGCCATTGCAGCCGGGAGATACAGAATTTCAGGTGGATTTGCAAGCTTTGTTCAGCGGTGTGTATGACAGAGCGGGATTTGATTTGTCGATCGACTATGCTCAGCAGCCTGTGCCGCGACTGAAGGACGATGATGTTGGTTGGGCACAGGCGCTTTTGCAGGAAAGGGGATTGCGGTGAACGGGGAGTTCTTTCGGGCGATCGATTAAAATATTATCACCAAGAGGAGTGAAAAATCTTGATTCCCTTTGAATTTATCGTCACTGGTTCGCCAGTTTCTCTACAAACAAATAACCGAGTAAAACTTCAAGAGTGGAAAGCCCAAGTCGGTCAAATAGCCGCCGAAGCTATGCCAATAGGCATCCCAGCAACTAGCGAACCAGTTCAAGTCATCATCACTCACTATTGCATTACTCAAATATCTGATTTAGATAACATTATCAAGCCGATTGTAGATGCGATGAAGATTTTAGTTTACGTTGATGACAGACAAGTGACTGACCTCACAGTAAAACGGCGCAAACTTAAGGAATTAGAAGATTTCACTGCAATATCTCCTTTGATAGCTGAAGCTTTGACTGCTGCCCTAGAATTTATCTATGTTAAAATTGACATACCAACTGAGCCGATGGAGCTAAATCAATGATAGCAACGATACAAAAATTAGAAGTAACAGAAATTGCAGAGATTGCCGATAAATATCGCCAGCAAGGTTATCAAGTGTTAGTAAAGTCGAGGGATTATGACTGGCAAAAATTTATTCAAAATCCAGAAATAGACTTGATTATTTGTACGGCTCAAGAATCTGTCCTTGCAGCATTAAAACCGCGTCCTCCTGAGTCAAAAAGTCAAAAGACTTCCGAAGAAGAGATGATGCAACCTTCCTATGACTATCGCCAGCACGATCTATACGATATTCAGGTTTACATGGTAAGAGCATCAGAAATGATCGAAAAAGGTAATTTTGAACTCGCTACCTGTTCGATCGGATCTATTACTGAATCAGTGATGCGGATGGTAGCTGAACACCACTCGATTAATTTTGAAATTCAAGAACCGCCTATTTTGGCTCAAACATTCCTCGCTCACGGTTTGATGAATGGGGAGGATTATGAAGTTTTGGTGGCGGCGCTGGAAATTCGCGATCGCGTGATTTTTCAGCGAGAAAAAGTTACTGTTGAACTCAATTTGGCGCGCCGTGCTTTTGAAGCATTGCAGCGTCTTTTAAGTCAATCTGGACAAATTGAAGGGTAATTAGGCTCTCAAATGGCGATCGGCTGTGTATTCTACTCATTGAAAACAGGTTATGTATCAAGAAAAAAGCTCAGCCTATACTTATAAAGTTGGTGGACATTTGCCTCTAGATGTTTCCACTTATGTAGTGCGACAAGCGGATTCTGAACTTTATCAAGGCTTAACAAATGGCGAGTTTTGTTATGTGCTGAATTCTCGCCAGATGGGTAAAACTAGCTTGCGCGTGCGAACTATGCACAAATTGCAAGCAGAAGGTATTGCTTGTGCGGCGATCGATCTAACTAAAATCGGTTCTCAAGATATCAATCCCGATCAGTGGTATGCGGGGGTTATTAGACGTTTAGTTACCAGTTTTAAGCTAGATTTGAATTTGAGATCGTGGGTGCGGGAGCGAGAATTCTTGCCGCCCGTACAGCGCCTAAGCGAGTTTATTGAACAAGTTTTACTGGAAAATGTTCAGGGTAAGATTGTAATTTTTGTTGATGAAATAGACAGTATTTTGAGTTTAAATTTTCGGGCAGATGACTTTTTTGCCTTCATTCGTGCTTGCCATGAATTCGATCGCCTGACTTTTGCTTTGCTGGGGGTTGCGACTCCTTCGGACTTGATTCAAGATAAATACTGTACGCCTTTTAATCTCGGTCGCGCTGTCGAATTGTATGGCTTTAAACTGCACGAAGCTCAACCTTTGGTACAAGGTTTAGCAGGGAAAGTTAGCTATCCTGAGTCTGTTGTAGAAAATGTACTGATTTGGACGGGAGGACAGCCGTTTTTAACTCAAAAGATTTGCAACTATATTTGGCAACAAGCCGAAAATTTCCCGGCAAAAATTCCTCAGGATAAATCTTTAATCGCAGATTGGGTGGAGAATTTAGTCCAGACGCAAATTATTGATAATTGGGAAGTTCAAGACGAACCGCCACATTTGAAAACAATTCGCGATCGCATTCTCAGAAGCGGACAGCGTACTGAGACTTTGCTTAAAATTTACCAGCAAATTTTAATTGCTTCTGATTCGTGTAGCGAAGCCAAAATTCCGGCTGATGAAAGCCTCGAACAAATGGAACTGCGATTGTCTGGTTTGGTTGTGAAAAGAGGGGGGATTTTAAGCATTTATAATAAAATTTATGCCTCTGTATTTAATCGAAATTGGACGAAAAAAGCTTTGGCTGCTCTCCAACCAAACTTTAAACAATTAGTTGCCCATCAAGAACACAAAGTCCTATCTATGCTCAACAGTATGGAAGGCAGAGATTTTGAGGATGTACTCTATGAAATTTTGGGTTCGATTACTATTAAACTAGGGGAATTGATGAGTGTCGATCGCATTACCATATTTTTTATAGATAAAGATAAAAATGAACTTTGGTCGATTATTGCCAGAACTACAAACAGCAGTTCGACAAAGATTCAAATTATGGCAAACAATCCAACAGCAGGCAGAGTGACTATTTATAAAAAAGCTGTCAGCATTCCCAGCGATTTATCGGAAAATTGGTATTCCGATGTCGTGGAAGAGCAAGATAAAAAGACTGGTTACAGACTTTACAGCAATTTAACCTCACCTATGTTAAATGAAAAGGGAGATATATTTGCTTTTGTGCAGTTGGTCAACAAGTTAAAACAACAGCACGATCCGGCAGGAACTTTTTCTGAGAAAGTCGATATAGAAGGGTTTACAGAAGTCGATCGCACTTTGATTGGAGAGTATGTTCCAGCTATTCAGCGGTTGTTGGAAAGGTGTCAATCTTGTTATAAGTTAACTCAAAGATTGCAAGCTTCGGAAGCTCTGACGGAAGCAACGCGATCTGTTTCTCAAAGCAGCTTGGATTCGGAAGAAATTATCACTAAAGTGATGGAAGCTGCTAAAAGATTGATGAATGCCGATCGCAGCACTCTTTGGCTGTTAGAACGCGAAACAGGGCAACTGTGGACAAAAATCCGCTTTGAAGATGGCTCGGTTCGCGAACTCCGGATCGAAGTCGGACAAGGTTTTGCGGGTCAAGTTGCTGACAGCGGCAAACCTGTAAATATTCCCTTCGATTTGTACGAACATCCCGAATCAATAACCGCGAAACAAACTGACCAAAAAACAAAATATCGTACTTGCAGTTTGCTGTGTATGCCTGTTTGCAGTCCTGACGGTGAATTAGTGGCTGTCACTCAATTAATTAACAAAAGAAGACCGGGAGATTTTCCAGAATATGACCCGGAAACTTGGCCGGAAGCGCCGGAATGCTTTCAAGACAGCTTCGATGCTAACAGTCAAAAATATATGCAAATTTTTAACACTCAAGTCGGGGTGGCATTGCACAATGCGAGACAATTTGCGGCGATGAAACAGCAGGCTGAAGATCACCCGCAAAATGTGGTCAGCCAAACTCTGGCAATGCTAAATCAGGTGATGGACGGTCAGGGTTTTGATGATATTCTGGATGCTACTTTGCGATCGATTACTTTGAAAATGGGTAAGTCTTTGAATGCCGATCGCACTAGCATTTTTTTGCTAGACGAAGAAAAAAATGAGTTTTGGTCGATTATTGCTGAAGCCGATGCTGAGGGCGATCGATCGCTAGAAATTCGCGTTCCGGCAGATAAAGGAATTGTCGGTCATGTGGCGTCTACGAAACAAAGTATTAATATTCCGTTTGATTTTTACGACGATCCGCGTTCGGAAACGGCAAAAGCATTAGATATCAAAAATGGCTATCGAACTTATACTATGTTAACACTTCCTTTGTTAAATGACGAGGGTAATTTAGTAGCTGTAATTCAGCTAATTAATAAAATCAAAAAAATCGATCGCTCCAGCTTGTCTTTGTCAGAAAAAATTGATTTGGAAGGGTTTACAAAACTGGATGAAGAGCGGTTTGCCGAAGATGCGAATTTGATTCAAATGATTTTAGAAAGTTTCCGTACCTTTCACAAAACAGCCCGAGGACAAAGAGTTGCGGCTGCGTTGATGGCGGCTACTCGTTCTGTCAGCCAAAGCAGCTTAGAAATTGATTCGATTTTGCAACGTGTGATGGAATCTGCTAAAGAATTGATGAATGCAGATCGCAGCAGTTTTTGGGTAATCGATAGAGATGCTAATCAATTGTGGACAAAAATTATTTTGCCAGATGGTAATTTATTGGAGTTGCGTGTGGCGATCGGGCAAGGTTATGTGGGACAAGTGGCCCAAATGGGGGTTCCTCTAAATATACCGTTCGATCTTTATGATTATCCGGGTTCTGAAACTTCTAAAAAGACGGACGAAAAAACCGGATATCGGACTTGCAGTTTGCTTTGTATGCCTGTTTGGAATCCAGACGGGGAGTTGATTGCTGTGACGCAGTTAATTAATAAAATTAAATCGGATGGCGAGGATAAATCGATTGAATTATCTAAGGAAAATGTGCCGGAGCGTTTTCGGGCAAGTTTCGACCAAAGCGATCAAAACTATATGAAAATTTTTAACAATCAAGTGGGGGTGATTTTGCAAAATGCAGAATTGTTGGCGGCGGTTAAGCGGCAGGAACAAACTTTGCGAAATAATTTGAGTTCGATCGGGGGTGATTAGAAGTCAGAGGAGAGGGGGAGAGGGGGAGAGGGGGAGAGGGATTATGTAATCCGACTAAAGAAACCGGGTTTTTTACCCTTGTTAAAGGCGATAAACCAGTGTTTTTGTAAAAAAACTGGTTTCTGCCTGCGAGACTATAGCATTTCTCAGAAAGATGAGGTATGACTTGTAAATGGAGTTTTTGATGCGACTTCGCTTGCTTTATAATCACTATAAGAGGGCTAAAGCCCAACTACGTACCTAAGAGGGCTAAAGCCCAACTACGTACCTAAGAGGGCTAAAGCCCAACTACGTACCTAAGAGCCCAACTACGTACCTAAGAGGGCTAAAGCCCAACTACGTACCTAAGAGGGCTAAAGCCCAACTACGTACCTAAGAGGGCTAAAGCCCAACTACGTACCTCACTAATCGCCAATTACCAGGGATTGCCAATCATGGTGAAGGCGGCCCAATAATAGGGATGGGAAAGGATTCGATCGCCCCGCGCGGCAATTTCCGGAGGCAAAATTAGAGGTAAAGCAAGCCCTTCGACTCGCAGCAGCCCGTCTTGAATCCGCACGCGCCCCCGCAGCATCTCCAATTGCGCTTGCCGCAAAGCCTCGGCTTTAATCGTCACATTCCCCTCGCGTCTGGGGGCGCGCAACTGCCGGTAAAACCCTGTCATCAGCCCCAAAGTTCCCTCGTCGCTGACTTCCCACAAACTCGCTAAAGCCGATCGCGCACCGCTAGCTACGGCCAAACCGGCAAACCCCAACTCTGCCTCTTCGTCGCCCAAAGCGGTACTGCACGCGCTTAAAACTAAGAGATTCACTGGCGGTTCATTCCACCCCAACTTCGGCATTTCAGTGATGAGCAACTTAGTATCCCACAATTGAATGTAAGAATTAGTCGGTTGCCCGGGCTGGAATTCGCTGTGAGTTGCTAAATGAATGATACCAAACGGATGATTTGTCCGCTGAGCTTGCAAGTTTCTGAGGGTAAAATCTTGATTCAAAAATGATTTTCCGCGATCGGGCGGCGCGATCGCCTCTAACTCCACCGGTACCGCCGGTAATGGCGCTTTATCTTGAAATACCGACGCGCCCATCGCCAAAACTTCATCGTCAGCAATATTCTGGTAGCGGGTATCCGTCAAACTCAGACTTGGAATCACGCTAATGCTGTATTTTTCTACTAAAAATTGTTTGCCATCGTGAAGGGCAGCAAAGGGCAAGCTTCGCAAACCTGCTGCCGGAATTACAATTAAATTGTCAATCTTTAAAGCTGCCAATTCTGTCTCTATTGGCGCAATTAACCACCGATAAATCTTTTGGGCTGCATCCAAATAACTGATGCTGTTTCTTCTTCTGGGATTAGTTATTTCGGCTTGCAGGGATTCTGCTAGTTGCAATACTTGCCATCGCGTTATTGCGGGAACTAAAATGCGTATTGGTTGAGCGTTAGCTGTGACTAATACTAATTCTAACTGCTCCCCGTTAGGAACATCGGAAATTTCTTTGCCGGCTGGTTGGAGGCTCTTTCCTAACTTGTTTTCTAAGGAGCTAGGAGACTCGGATGTGAGGTTTTTGATTGCAGGAAATACATTAGATAAATTCCGACTTGCCACCAGCACCGAACTATTTTCTTTCGCTGCCCCGTTGGTTCCGCTGACCCAATTCATATAAATGATTGCCGATTTTACGCGGGTAATTTGTTCGTTTTTGCGAAGAGTTTCGTAAATTACCGACATATTAGTTATCGGCGTTCTGGCGGGCAGTTTTAGATGTTTTTCGTACTCGCGAGTGAAGGTTCTCTCAAATGCTAACACTCCCGAGCCTGCCGGATCGTATCTGCGAGAAGGAGTGAAAATATCCGGGCTAATTGGAGAATGCTTGTCTCGATTTGGCGATCGCAATTCTACTTGCAAAGATGCCGGAAGCGATCGCCCAGGCTCAGGATTTACGGACACTGGAGTTGGAGTTGGTGCGGGAGTTGATGCGGGAGTTGGTGCGGGAGTTGGAGTTGGTGCGGGAGTTGGAGTTGGTGCGGGAGTTGCTGCGGGAGTTGGTGCGATTAGGGAAATCAGATTTGGTAAACTTCCTTGGGTGTAAGTTTCCCCAAAAGCAAGACTGGGGAAAATGGTGTTTCCCTCGCCAGAATTAATGCTTCCCTTGGTTCCATTGTCGATCGCGCCGCCAACTACAAATGGTCGATTGCTACCGCCGCCGTGCCGAATTGCGATCGCGCCGCCTCTGGCACTTCCGGCAGTAGAAATACTGCTGGAAAGATTGCCAGATATATCGTCGGTGAAAACATTGTTCGATCGAAATAAACCAAGGGTTGTCACATCAACGTTGCCACCTGTGCCGTCTTGTTTGCCGCCTCTAGCATCGATAAAACCCAACAGAATGTTACCTGTCGCGCTGAGGGAGACGGTGCCACCGTTTCTCTGAGTGCCTCGGGAGGTGAGATCGAGAGCGGAAATTCCGGCTTGGGAGGTGAGGTCAATATTGCCGCCGATCGCTCCCGAAGCGTTCAAAGAGCCGGCAGTTAAAGGGCCGGCATTGCTTTTGAGTGCGATCGCGCCGCCTGTTCCCGTTGCTGATGAGGAGTCGATCGTACCGGCAGTAACAGTATTTCCCTCAACTCGAATGCTCCCGCCGTTGGAGGTAATATTGCCAGTCCTCACCTCGCGAGTTGCTTGCAGGTTGATGCTGCCGCCATCCGTCCTTAAATTGCCCTCTAAGAGTAGGTTTCCTGCGTTGATATCGGCTGGTAAACCCGCCCCGTTGTCCCCTCCGAGGGTAGCGGGATCTCGGGCGTTTAGGGTCAAATTGCGCGCGGTAATTCTCGAAGTCGCCGTGATGCTAGGAGCGTCAGCCGAGAGCTGGCCCAAGCTCTGAGTTTGACCGACGGAACCCCCAAAAGTAATGTTGCCACCAGCGCGCAGGGTCAAATTATTTGCGCCGCCCGGGGTGCTGTCGAGGGTATTGGCAAAAGTGATATTGCCGGTACTGGCGGCGAGGGTGGCGGTGCGATCGACTGTGACGGCACTGTTGAAAGTGATGTTGCCCGCAGTCGCGATCGCACCGGATAGCTCGGTACTGCGGCCGTTGACAGTCAAACTAGCTAGGGGCGCAGCTTGACCGACTGTACCGCCGAACAGCACTCTCTGAGCGTCAAGTCTAAGGGCGCGAGTTCCGTCTAGGCTGCCGGAGAACAGAATGTTGCCCCTAGCTTGAGTGCTCAAAGCTACATCAGCATTTAGGGAGAAGTTGCCTGTCAAAGTGAGATCGGCGCCGGATGTCGAAATGTTTGCGCCGATCGCAGTTTGGGACGCATCGAGAGTCAAACTAGCGCTGCCAGTCGTTCTTAGGGGATTGTCGATCGCGATAGAGTTGCCTTGAAGTGTCAGCGAACTGTTGAAGGTAATGGGTGTGACGATCGCGATCGAGCTGCTGTTGGGACGCCCGATCGCGATCGAGCCAAAATCCCCTGCCAAAGCAGCGATATCCGTTGCCGTTAAGTCCAAAATCCCTAAATTATCCCCGCTGCCGCCAATCCGAATTTGTCTGCCGTCGTTGGGTTGCAAGCTAATTGTTCCCCCCGCACTGCTGACAGAATTGTTGCCGCCCCTGAAGTCAATGCCGCTAGCAGTGAGAGCAATGTTGCCACCGTTCGCATTCAGCCGCCCCAGAGAGATGCTGCTGGCAAAAATGTTGATGTTGCCGCCTTGAGTTTCGATTAAATCCTTGGGATCGTTGACAAAAAACACTCCGCCCGCTCTAAATGTTACGCTGTCTCCGGTTCTCGCTTGCAGTGAAAGTTGGTTGTCGGGCAAGTCTTGGACGGTGATGTAGCCCGGAGTGTCTAAAACTACGTTGCTGCCGGCAGCCATCTGTTCCAACTGCGCGTCTGAGATCGATGTTTCAGCGGGCGATCCTGTGGCTTGGAGTTCCCCGCCGGTCGATCGCGCGCTGGAAATGCCGTTACCGCTGACGATGGTAATATTTGCCGGATCGAGCAACAAATTGCCGATCGCCCCGTTAGGCGCGCGGGTATCGACCTGTCCTTGGAAAGTTAGAGCATTTTTGCCAGAAACTTCGACTCTGCCACCGTTACCTGCGGCAGTGCCGCCGCGAGCAGTAATATTGCCGAAGAAGCCAGTGGTATTGTCTGACCAAATTACGGCTGTGCCACCGTTGCCGCGGTCGATCGCGTTTGTGGCGATCGTAGAATCAGGACTAACATAAGTTACCTGGGCATTTAACACTGGTTCGAGCCCCTGGAAACCGCCTCCGACGCGCACAACACCTCCGCCGTTAGTCCCGGAAGCATTAATATTTGCGCCGAACAATCCGACTTTTTCGCCTAAAATATTTACCGTGCCGCCAGTCTGGCCAGCAGGGGCAAATACATTTACAGTACCCGAGACGATCGCACTTCCGGCATTTATCGGCACTGTTTGGCCGCCCGTCAGTACCAATTCACCTTGTGCGTTGGTTGTTAAACCTGTGGCTGAAGCTACTCCTGGGCCCGTCAGCAACTGAGGTAAAGTAGCAGCAGGGGCGATCGCAGATTTTTCTGACGGCAAAGATGGAGTAATTTCTAAACTCAATAAGTTACCCGTTTGACTGATGCGGACTGCATTTTTTCCCGGAACAGCAGCCACCGTAATTTGACCGGCCGGCGCCGATAATTGCCCACTATTAATTACTGTACCGCCCAGCAAAGTTAAATTTTGACCCTTGCCAACTGCCAAACTTCCTGCATTTACAATTGCACCGACTTGTGAGTTATTAAAATTAAATTGATTGGGATTTCCCAGTAAAGCTTTATAATCATTAATTCCAGCAGAATTGAACCAGCGATCGCCGAAACCGATACCTGTAGCAGTTGTAGCCAAAAAAGAACCAGGCACGTTTAATCTGGCATTTTGACCGAAGACAATTCCCGCCGGATTCATCAGGAATAAATTTGAGTTGCCGCCGCTTACAGAAATCAGACCGTTAATGACGGAAATATTGCTGCTGGAAATCCGCCCTAAAATATTTTGAATATTTGGATTAGTTAGAAAATTTGCGATTTGACCTTCGCTAAGATTAAATTGGCTGAAGCTGTGAAAGAGATTGGCGCCGTTTCCCGACAGTTGTCCGCCGCTAATGTTTAAGCGATTTTGCTCCTGATTGACAACAGTATTAGTGCCGTCATTCGCCGGAACGACAGATTGCGATCGCACTGCTATCGGTAGCAGCCAAAAACCTAATGTCAAAATTAAAGCAGAGCGAAAATAGGTCATTAGTCAGTTGTCAGTTGTCAGTTGTCCATTGTCAGTTGTCCGTTCTCAGTTATCAGTTATCATGGGAGCAATTATCAATTCCCAATTCCCGATGCCCGATGCCCGATGCCCAATTCCCGATTCCCAATTCCCGATTCCCGATTCCAGATTCCCAATTCTAATCTATAGTAGTTTTGATTTTGTTTGAGCTGTAATGTTCCGCGAAAGTGCCAATAAACTTAAAAAAGTCGATCGCGCGCCTACACGGGGGGTTTGTCTCCTGGGTGCCAAGGGTGCCTCCTTCAGTCGATCGCACTTTCAAAGCGCCCGCTGCCATAATATCGGAAATCCCATGCAGATTTGATATGTATCTGTAGCAGGTGTCTTGACAAAATGCTGGCTTTCGTGGTGTACTGATTGGATAGAAGAGCAGTCAAACCACGAAATCACTCGCTCCTCTGACGGTAGTTGTGTTTACCTGTCAACTGTCAAGCGGTCAACTGTCAACTAAATGAACTTTTTTTATTAGCCGCAGAGAGCGCAGAGTACGCAGAGTAAGAGAATAAAAGAGAAGATTATAGTTGAATGTATTTTGATTTACTATTGCTGTTTTTTGGGTAGATTACTGAATTTTTGCATGAATTGGCGATCGATCCAATCTTTCCAGTACCACAGTAGCGCTGATTCCCACATCCACGATCCGCGAGATGCGATCGCCCTTTTATTCCCAGTACCGATTAAGCCTAAATATTTCTCCTGCGGTGCAAAGGGTTTCAGCGGTTTTTGCAATAAAAACTGCTGCAAATTTTCAAACAGCGGTTTGCCCTGACGCACAGCAAACACCCCTGCTTTGGGACGGGGATAATTAACCATCGCCGCGATGTCTCCAGCCCCAAATACGTTGGAGTGAGAGACTGATTGCAGGCAATCGTTGACTTGCATAAAGCCGTTTGAGTCAGTTGCTAAACCAGATTCTCCGATCCAATGGGCGGCGGATGCTTGTGTCACCCAAAAAATGCGATCGCACTCAATCTTCAAACCAGATTCACAGTATATTTGGTAAATGGGCATTGGGCATTGGGCATTGGGCATTGGGCATTGGGCATTGGGCATTGGGCATTGAGAATCGGATGTTATTTCCATCATTTCTTGCTTTTCTATAGCACTAACTTTTTCCATTAGATGCAGTTGAATGCCGCGACTAATCAGAATTTCTTTCAGGCGGCGGCGAACCCGTTTGTTATGTGCAGGCATCAATTCAGCACCGCTATGAAACAAATGAATTTCTAATCCTTCTTCCTGCTTAAACTTTCCTCTCTCCTTTAAAATCCATCCGTTACAAAATCCGCTGCCGAACTTCCCTCTTCCCTCTTCCTTCTTCCCTCTTCCTTCTTCCTTCTTCCTTCTTTCCTCTTCCCTCTTCCCTCTTCCTTCTTCCTTCTTCCCTCTTCCGACTTCCCTCTTCCTTCTTCCCTCTTCCGACTTCCCTCTTCCTTCTTCCTTCTTCCTTCTTCCTTCTTCCTTCGCCAGACGAGATTGCATATTCAATGCTAATTCTACGCCGCCCGCGCCGCCACCAACAATCGCGATTCGTACAGGTTTTTTTGGATAGTTTTGCGTTGCAGAGATTAACTGATTCCAGCTAGCTAAAAACTCCGGTACGGGTTTAGCTGGAATTGCGTATTCTGCCGCACCTGGAACTGATATAGTCGCGGGAGTGCTGCCGATATCCACAGACAGCACGTCAAAGTTAATTGGAGGGCTGGTTTGACAAATTACTAAATTTTTGTTAAAGTCGATCGCGATCGCCCGATCGACCAATATTTGACACCCGGCAAATTCGGCGAGCGATCGCAAATCGATATGACATTCATCATAATCGTAAAACCCGGCAACGTGTCCCGGCAACATCCCCGAATAGGGCGCGTACAGGACATCGCTAATCAGAGTCAACCGCACGGAGGGCAGCGGTTTGATGCCGAACATTTTCAATACAATAGCATGACTGTGACCGCCACCAATTAAGACTAAATCTTTCACAATTACAGATGTTCGATCGAAATATTCCTTTCCCCGATATTGTACAGCACTCGCACTTCCGCAGACAGGACTGTCCGGTCAGGAGAGCTGGCGGTGTGTAATTAAGATTGGCCAGCACTTTTGACAAAATGCTCTCACTTACCCCCCGCCTACATCGCAGATTTTCAGCGATTGTACGATCGCACATTCAGCGCAAATGGCTGTAGACTGTAGAGCGAGCAAATTTGATCGCCAAATTATGCCGGGGTGTGTTTGAAAGCTAACTCACCATTCAAAATTATGACATTACGGATCATTCCTCGCAGTTGGTCGCGATCGATTAAACGTTTGTTCCCACTGCTGTTTGCCCTCTCATTCATTATAGTATTGTTGGTCAATAATGCGATCGGCGCGATCGCCCAGCAACCCCGCCAAGAAATTCGCGGAGTTTGGATGACGACAAACGACAAAGACATCCTCAGAGATAGGCGCAAAGTAGCCGAGGCTGTCAGCCAATTAAAGCGATTAAATTTTAACACAATCTATCCCGTAGTCTGGAACTCTGGCTATGCAATGTATCCCAGCCCAGTCGCCCAAAAAAGAGACATTCAACCCTTTGTTTATAGAGGGTTAGACGGACAAGATATGATCGGAGATTTAATCGCTCAAGCTCACCGTCAAGGGCTGCTAGTAATTCCTTGGTTTGAGTTTGGTTTCATGACTCCTCCCACCTCAGAATTAGCATTAAACAATCCCGATTGGCTGACACAAAAACAAGACGGCACTCAAACATCAAACGGTGCAGGTGGCGAAGTAGTTTGGCTCAATCCCTTTCATCCCGAAGTCCAGAAATTTATTACCGAACTCGTACTAGAAATCACCACCCAATACAACGCCGACGGCATCCAATTCGACGACCATATGAGTTTGCCCTCAGAATTTGGCTATGACGAATACACAGTGGCTTTGTATACCAAAGAAACCAAAAAAGCACCTCCAACCGACTCTCAAGACGCAGCATGGGTGAAGTGGCGAGCTAATAAAATCACCGCTTTTATGTCCCAACTAAATCAAGCCGTCAAAGCAGCAAAACCCAAGGCAATTTTCTCGATTTCTCCCAATTACTACGAATTTGCTTACAAACATCACCTCCAAGATTGGCTGGCTTGGGTGCGTTTGGATATTGCCGACGAACTGATCGTGCAAGTGTACCGTCCCAATCTAGAATCATTTGTGGACAAGATTAACCGTCCAGAAATGCGAGAAGCACAGCAAAAAATTCCCACTGGAGTTGGGATTATGACAGGTTTAAGAAATCGTCCAGTAGCGATAGGGCAAATTAAATCCCAGGTGCAAGCAGTCCAACAATACGGCTTAGGTGCCGCTTTCTTCTACTACGAAAGCTTGTGGGAAGATGCACCCGAACCAATGGGCGATCGACTTTCTCAATTTAGCGCCTTCTTCCCGTCTTCTGCATTCCGCACAGCGCTACAAATACCGAGACGCGCGGCAACTTTTCCTCCGCCGCCCCCAGCCAAACCAGACCCCAAAGCTAAGCCCAATCAACCTACAAAAAACAGCCCACCTTCGCCCTCACCAGCCACATCTAAAAAGTAAAAAGTCCTCATATCAAATCCGGTTACATCGTGATATTGCAGCGCTGGCGAGCGAAGGTTACGCGAGCGGGGAGTGAAGGTTACGCGAGCGGGGAGCGAAGGTTACGCGAGCGGGGAGTGAAGGTTACGCGAGCGGGGAGTGAAGGTTACGCGAGCGGGGACGCTCGCACTTAAGAGCGGAAAATTATTGTTTGGATGTAAGCGAAAATAATATCATTAATATCATTCCTCAGTCTCTTCCTAGTGCCGTCCCCGCTCGCGTGTGAGGGGCTGGTGAGATACTTTGGTAACGACGAACGAGTGCGAGCATCCCCGGTCACTTGTTCAGTATACCTTACCCTAATATCAATCATTAATCATCAATAAAAATGTCAACTAATCAAAAAATTGTACTACCAAAAATGGGCTGCGGCACTTGGGCTTGGGGTAACAGATTACTCTGGGGTTACGATGAAAGTATGGACGAGGAATTGCAAGCCGCGTTCAATCTTTGCGTTAACAATGGTGTCACCTTATTTGATACAGGTGATTCCTACGGAACCGGGAAATTAAACGGACGCAGCGAGCAACTTTTGGGGCAGTTTTCCCAACAATATCAAGGTGCAAATCAAGACAATATTTGTATAGCGACAAAACTAGCGGCTTATCCTTGGAGACTGACGCGACAATCCATGATATCTGCTGGAAAAGCCTCGGCTTCGCGCCTCGGAAAGAATGTAGATTTAGTGCAAATGCACTGGTCTACAGCCAATTATGCACCTTGGCAAGAGGGGGCTCTTTTGGACGGTTTGGCAGACCTTTACGAGCAAGGATTGGTCAAGGGAGTGGGTTTATCTAATTACGGGCCGAAACGGTTGAAATGGGTGCATCAAAGATTTAGTTCGCGCCAAGTTCCTATTGTGACTTTACAAGTGCAATATTCGCTACTTTCTACTTATCCAGTAACAGAACTTGGATTGAAAGATGTTTGCGATGAATTGGGGATAAAATTGATTGCTTACAGTCCTTTAGCTTTGGGGTTGCTGACTGGAAAATATTCGGAAAATGGCTCTATTCCTAAAGGTATCCGAGGTTTGGCGTGCAAGCAATTATTGCCGGGAATGCGATCGCTTTTGGGCTGTTTGCGAGAAATAGCGGCGTTCAGAAACAAGACTGTTTCGCAGGTAGCAATCAACTGGTGCATCTGCAAAAAAACTATTCCGATTCCGGGGGCTAAATCGGCGGCGCAGGCGATGGATAATATTGGTGCTTTGGGCTGGGAGTTGAATTCGGGGGAGATTGCAGAATTGGATAAGGCGGCGGCGAGTGTGGATAAGAAAATGGTGCAGAATATCTTTCAAACGAGATAACCTGGTTTGTTAGAGTCGGCGGTTGAAACCGCCGAGTCTAATTGATGAATAAAATATTTTTAACCTTTGATTCTTCAACCTGCGGAGGCAGGTTTTGTTTGTATAGACGCGGTTTCAACCGCCGAGTCTAATTGCTGAATAACGTAATTTTAACCTTTGATTCTTCAACCTGCGGAGGCAGGTTTTATTTGTATAGACGCGGTTTCAACCGCCGACTCTACTCTAACCACAGAATTTTTCTACGCACCTCACAAACATTTCTACACCCATCCCCAACGCAGTTTCGTCAAAATCAAAACGCGGGTGGTGGTGCGGGTAAGCCAAGTTTTTCTCTGGATTTGCGGAACCTAAAAAGAAATAGCAGCCGGGGATTTCTTGCAAAAAGAATGACATATCCTCCCCGCCCATTGTTTGACATTCTGGGACTATTCCCGCAGGAGTTTCCACAACGGATTCAGCCACGCTGCGTACTAAGTCAGCCATGCTTGAATCGTTGATAACTGGTGGATAAATCGAAGAATAATCTAGTTGGTAATTGGCGCCGTGACTCTGACAAATTCCGGCAATTACTTGCTCGATTCGCCTGTGAAAATAACCTTGATATATGGGATTGAAATAGCGCACTGTGCCGCCGATTTGGGCGGTGTTGGCGATGACGTTGTGGGTGTGCCCTGCGTGGAATTTGCCGACTGTGACTACCGCTGAGTCGATCGGGTTAACGTTCCGTGCGACAATTGCCTGTAGGGCGCTGACAATTTGGGCTGTAACGACGATCGCATCTACAGTCTGGTGTGGCATTCCACCGTGCCCGCCCTTGCCAAAAATCGTGCAGTCAAAAACTTCTACAGCCGCCATCAGGGCGCCGCTGCGGACGCCTACAGTGCCTAATGGTAGATTGTTCCACAAATGCAAGCCGACGATCGCCTCAACGTCAGGATTCTGCAAAACTCCGGCTTCAATCATCGGTTTGGCGCCGCCCGGGCCTTCTTCGGCGGGCTGAAAGATGAATTTTACCTTACCCGAAAAGCTGTGTTTGTGTTTGGCGAGATAACAAACTGTCCCAAGGGCGATCGCAGTATGACCGTCGTGACCGCAAGCGTGCATAATACCATCATGCTGCGATCGATAATCCACCTCATTTTCCTCTTGAATCGGCAAAGCATCCATATCCGCTCGAATTGCCAAAACTCGCCCCGGCTTCCCGCTGTCAATAGTTGCGACAACACCCGTTTTAGCAATATTAGTTTCATGCTCAATTCCCCATTCCTGCAACTTTTGCGAGATAAACTGGGCTGTTAAATTCTCATCAAAACCCAACTCCGGTTTTTGGTGCAAGCGGCGGCGCCATTCGACTAGCTGAGGCTGCAAACTTCTAATCTCCAGCCGCAACTGAGATAAATCGAAATCGGTTAAATTCGGTACAGTAGAAACCATATTAGTTGTTATTTGTTAGTTGTTATTTGTTAGTTGTTTACTCGTTTTACTCTTTACCTGGGAACCAGTTAAATAATTTGTAAAACTCTCTTTTCCTTCTCTGCGCTCTCTGCGCTCTCTGCGGTTAAAATAAAATCTTGCGCTCTCTGCGGTTAAAATAAAATCTAAGATGTTTTACCACAGAGGGCGCAGAGTACACAGAGAAAGAGAAGATTGAGCAACAGAGGTGTTGAGAATGGGGTTATTTAGCAGTCTGAGGAAGCAAATTAACTCCATGTAACAACCGCTCTAAATCTAATTCTGATGCTGATGCCGCTAATTTTTTCAGGTCATTTGGATCGTCTAAATGTGGCAAAGTACCCAACACTGGAATTTGAGTCAGAGACTGGATTAAATCGATCGGCGCAAAATCGGCAATTTCTTGTTCGGAACAAGCTTGAGGGCAATTAAGGACAATGCCTCTAAGCTGAAAGCCCGTGTGTCTGGCGAGGGCAACATTCGCTACAGCTTGCCCGATCGCACCTAACCTCACAGGTACCACCAAAACGCCCCTCAGCCGCCAATCTCGGGCAATATCCGCCACCGTCAGTTCCCGCGTTACAGGGGAACCCAGCCCTCCCAAAGCCTCCACCAGCACAAAATTCTTGCGCTCAGTGAGGCTTTGCAGCGCCGTCCAGACCTTTTCGAGTTCGATCGCTCTCCCCTCGCGTTCGGCAGAAATCGGTGGTGCTAGAGGCGCGCTAAAGTGCAGCGGATTGAGTTCTTCGGGGGATTGGTCGAGGCTAAATAAACGGGTGTAGAGTTCTCGATCGCCCGTGCCGGTTTGCAACAGCTTCATAATTCCCAAACTGCGATCGGGAAAATACATTTGCCAATAAGCAGCCAGAGCACTGGTCAAAACAGTTTTGCCCGCGTCAGTATCAGTTCCAGCAATCAGCAGCGAGTTCATTGGCAAAAGCTAGTAAGTAATTGGCTTCAACTTAAGTCTAGAGGAATTTTGCCAGAACTAGGGTGAAGGCGCAGGAGTCGGTGCGGGTTCCGGTGAAGGCGCAGGAGTCGGTGCGGGTTCCGGCGCAGGAGTTGGTGACGGCGCAGGAGTTGGTGACGGCGCAGGAGTTGGTGACGGCGCAGGAGTTGGTGACGGCGCAGGAGTTGGTGCAGGAGTTGGTGCGGGAGTCGGTTTGGGTGCGGGAGTCGGTGCGGGAGTCGGTTTGGGTGCGGGAGTCGGCGCGGGTGTCGGTTTCGGCGCGGGAGTTGGCGCGGGTGTCGGTTTCGGCGCGGGAGTTGGCGCAGGTGTCGGTTCAGGTGTTGGCGTGGGTTCTGGCGCTGGCGTTGGTTCAGGTGGTAGCGATGGTGTGATTTCCGGCGAAGGTTCTGGGGTGATTTCCGGCGAAGGTTCTGGTGTGATTTCCGGCGAAGGTTCTGGAGTTGGGCTTGGCGAAGGTTCTGGAGTTGGGCTTGGTAAAGGTTCCGGGGTTGGAGTTGGCAAAGGTTCCGGGGTTGGAAGCGGAGTTAGTCTCGGCGTCGGAGTTATGACTGATGGCGCTGTCGGAGTGGCTGTGGGCTTCGGTTTGCTGTTGAGAAATGAGCCTACTAATGCCCAGGAACCGAAGCCTGTCAAGATGACTAAGCCTGTTAGCAGTCCGATCGCAGCAACCGGATTATCCCACAAAGAGCCACCAGCAGGCTCAATTAGCGGATCTGGCTGGTTTTGCGGGCCGGGACTTAGGGGCACCACCGGCTCGGATTCGAGTGGTCTCCCCACGGCTACCGTTGCGATTAGCGAAGGATTTGACTGGACGACTGCTGATGCTGGTGGTGCAGTTGGCGCGTTAGATTGAGGGTTAGAATTAGTTTGGGTGTCGAGTGCTTGAGCGACTTCGCTGACAGATTGATATCGATCGCCCGGAGAGCGATTTAACATCCGATTCAGCACCACAGCCAAACCAGCGCTCACCTGTACTTGCTGCTGCCAATTCCACTGTAGCGTTGTTTGATCCAGCAATTCCTGCGGTTCTTTGCCCGTCAGCAGGACGATCGCCGTTACAGCTAAAGCATACAGGTCACTGCTGGCCGTTGCGCGCCCGCTTTGCAATTGTTCCATCGGCGCGTAGCCAATTTTACCCACAGTTGTCGCGTGGGCTGTTCCTTCGGGAGACTGAACTTTGGTAGCGAGTTCTTTCACCACTCCAAAGTCAATCAGTACCGGCAACTTATCGTTTTCACGGAGGATGATATTTTCTGGCGAGATGTCGCGGTGGATGATACCACGGGCGTGAATATGAGCCAGTACCGGCAGCATTTGTCGGATAAAGACTAAAACTTCGGCTTCGCTGAAGGTGCCGCCTGTGTTAGTTCGATCGAGCAACAGTTCGCGGTAAGTCATCCCTTCCACGTAATCCTGCACTAAAAACAAACGTTGATTCTCTTCAAATATTGCCCGAAACTGGGGAATTTGCGGGTGGGCAATTTGGTAAAGTATTGCCGCCTCTCTTTGAAACAATTCCTTCGATTTTTCCAAAACGTAAGGCCCGCTTTGCATTGGAATCAACTCTTTCAGGGCGCAGCGTTCTTTAAACCGCCCCTCGTCTTCTACTAAATAAGTCCGGCCAAATCCCCCTTGACCTAAAATATTCACCAAGCGGTAGCGGTTTTGTAGGAGAGTTCCAATAGAAATAGGTGGCTGCATAAGTTTAAGTAGAAATTGTTAAAAAATAGACGATCGCTGGCAGACTTAGAATGTTAAATCTTTAATGCTCAAGATCGTACTTCACTGTCTGTAGTTCCCAGTCCCGATGAAAGTTAGCATTTTACTTCTTTTTGAGCAACTTTGAGAAATTAGGCGCAAGCGGGCGATCGAAAATCAGGGGTTCCCCCGGAGGGGTTTGCCCCATAGTTGCGGTTTTTTTGGGCGATCGCAAAGGCGAAAAATTAGCAGGCTGCTACATTCTTCCTAATGACCGCTGACTGTTGACTGTTGACTGTTGACTGCTGACTGCTGACTGCTGACTGTTGACTGCTGACTAATGACTTCTACCAACTGTCAACTGTCCACTGTCAACTGTCAACTGTTAAGCTTTGCTTTTACCATCTCTTGAATTCTGTTACCGTCTGCTTTGCCTTTAAGCTGCTGCATAGCCTTGCCCATCACCTTGCCCATATCTTTGGCAGAAGTAGCGCCCACCGAAGCAATCACCTCGTCAACCACTTGACTCACCTCTTCATCAGACATCTGCGCCGGCAAATACTCTTCCAGAATTGCCAACTCCGCCTCCTCTTGTGCCACTAAGTCCTCGCGGCCACCTTTGCGGTATTGGTCGATCGAATCCCGGCGCTGTTTTGCTATCTGCATCAAAATTTCCAATTCTTGAGCTTCTGTCAGCGTCTCTTGCCCCGAGGGACGGAGGCTGACTTCTTTTTCCAGAATAACTTTCTTGATGCCACGAACAGTTTCCAAGCGAACTTTGTCCTTGGACTTCATCGCTGCTTTGATTTCTGCGTCAATCCGTTCTCTTAAGCTCATCGATTTTTACCTTGCTTTGCTATATCAAAAATCAGGAGTATGCTTCCGATTCTTAACTTTTTTTACAGTATTTTGCAAGTTTATTGCCTGTTGGTGGCATTTTTATCACCTTGAAGCCGGTGGCTTTCGGCCTTTGACCGAATTTTGAGCGGCTGCACTTCAAGTCTGGGCCCCAAATAGACTGTCGGCACAATTTTGAGACGCACAGACAGAAGTCAATACGGTTCACTGATAGTCCACGGGGAAAAAGAATGTGACAAACAGACGCGCTCGTTTGCGTCGCGAGGACAGCAATGACAAACAAACCTTAAGTGAACCGTATTGAGACAGAAGTGCGATCGCGCTTCTGCCTGCACACAGCCAGCCATAAACCCTGTTTATCCGACATATTTGTGCAACTTCTATTCAGTTCGCCTAAGTTAACACTTGCGGCCGCCCCGAAAGTTAAATCTCTCCAAATATTGGCTGAACATTTCTAATTTCCGATGGTAAGATGGCGGTTAAATAAACGTCTTGCAAGAGGCCTGCTGTGATCCGTTCTGCTACTTTACCGCTTCCGTTTCCCGAGCCGCCGGTTTCCGCTCACGACCGTCTGCGGCTGTTCTCCGGTTCTGCTAATGTTCCCCTCGCCCAAGAGGTGGCTCGCTATTTGGGGATCGATTTGGGGCCGATGGTTCGCAAGCGGTTCGCTGATGGGGAACTCTACGTTCAAATTCAAGAATCGATTCGGGGTTGCGATGTTTACTTGATTCAGCCTACTTGCTGTCCGGTGAACGATCGACTCATGGAATTATTAATTATGATCGATGCTTGTCGCCGCGCTTCAGCAAGACAAGTTACTGCTGTGATTCCTTACTACGGCTATGCTAGAGCCGATCGCAAAACAGCCGGCAGAGAGTCAATTACTGCAAAGCTGGTAGCTAATTTGATTACTGAAGCTGGAGCAAATCGCATTTTAGGGATGGATTTGCACTCAGCTCAGATTCAAGGTTATTTTGACATTCCTTTCGATCATGTTTACGGTTCGCCAGTGCTGTTGGATTATCTCGCGAGCAAGAAGTTGACAGATATTGTCGTCGTTTCGCCGGATGTGGGCGGAGTCGCCAGGGCGAGATCTTTTGCGAAAAAGCTTGGCGATGCTCCCCTAGCAATTATTGACAAGCGCCGCCAAGCTCACAACGTCGCTGAAGTGATGAACGTCATCGGGGATGTCAAAGGCAAAACTGCCGTGTTGGTGGACGACATGATCGATACTGCGGGGACGATTACCGAAGGCGCGAGATTGTTGCGCCGCCAGGGTGCGAGACAGGTATATGCTTGTGCTACTCATGCGGTTTTTTCACCTCCGGCGATCGAGCGTTTGTCTAGCGGAGTTTTGGAAGAGGTAATTGTTACAAATACAATTCCCGTACCTGAAGAGAACCGATTCAAGCAGTTGACGGTGCTTTCGGTAGCGAATTTGCTGGGCGAAACTATTTGGCGGATTCACGAAGATAGTTCTGTTAGCAGTATGTTCCGCTAGCTAGAGAAAGCACGTTTTCAATATTTGTTTTAGGGTGCGTTACAGGCTTGTTAACGCACCGTTTTTTTGTATATTGCGCTCTTTCTCATAATTAATATCATTTCCGCAGGCATCCGAATAATAATATGTTTCCTATAGTGCGAGCGTCCCCGCTCGCGATCGTAACACCGCATTAACGATCGCATTGCAGTATCATATCAAATCCGGTAGCATCGTCCTGTATTAATCTCTCTATTCTCTCTCTGTGCCCTCTGCGCCCTCTGCGGTTAAATCATTCCGATGCAACCGGAAACGATATCATCCGATCTAACCGGAGTCGATCGCACTTGAGATCGCTGGAACAACAAATGGTAAAATTCTATCTTGTTGTCTTAAGACCGCGACCTTTTCATCTTCTAGAGATGTCTGACCAAAATAAGGGGTAAATAGGGAAAAACTATGAAACATTCACTGGTACGAGCAGCGGCCGCACTTGTCGGTTCAGCAATTTTAACACTCGGGGCGATCGCTCCGGCGAAAGCATATACTTTTGACGAAACCGAAATTAACCAAGATCGAGTAATTGCGATCGCCCAACCGGGCGGTTTGACCGGCTACCAATTGCTTATTGTAGAACAAGTCACAGACAGACGGAAGTGCTGGAGCGAAAGCGGTTCTAATCCCGTGACAGTCGATCCGTTATTAGCTACTTTTGACTTCACCGGCATTTGCGGCCGCGCCACAGACAGCAACGGCTTTTCCATTCGCATGGCCGGCACCGATTTAGCATTAAAATACAGCCTAATATTGCAAAATGTTGATGGCAATGTGGTATTAATGGGAATTCCCAGCGATCCTAACGCTCAACCGATAATTATCGGCCGCACCAACGGCAATACTAACGGCTTTATGAAAATCACTCTCGATCCCGCTTGGCGCTTTAGTAAAAGAACTTATCAAGGGAAAGTATTAGGTCACTTTTATTTCACTAGCAGTCAAGCCGCACCGGGACAAATCGGAAATACTGGCGGAAATACTGGCGGAAATACTGGCGGAAATACCGGAGGTAATACTGGCGGAAATACCGGAGGAAATACCGGAGGCAATACTGGCTCTTCTACATTCGGAGATATTGCTAGCGATATCTACGCTTCCGAAATTAAAGAAGCTGTGGGCCTTGGGTTTGTCGCCGGCTTTGCTCAAGATAATACATTTCGGCCGCAGCTTGCCGTTACGCGAGAGCAATTGGTATCTTTAGTATTGGAATCATTGAAAGGAATCCAAGGTGCTAACATCACATTTCCTAACAATGTTTCTACTCGTCCTTATAGCGACGTTGATAGCACGCGCTGGAGTGCCGGAAAAGTGCAATTTGCGCGGGACAATAAAATAGTTAGTGGCTATCAAGATGGAACTTTTAAACCCATGCAGTCAGTGACTCGCGCTGAATTGATGGCGGTGCTGCGGAGAGCATCAGAATTTGGTTTGTCGGCGCGGGGAATGCAGCCAAATTTAGTTGGAAAAGAACCGCCTAAAACTTTTTCAGACACTCAAAATCATTGGGCTGCTGCGATTATTACTCAAATGTCTGCTTATTGTTCTGTTGCTTCCGCTGTTAACGAAGTTGGAACTCGTTTTGCTCCCGATGATTCTGCAAAGCGCAATTACGCAGCCGCGGCTACTTTGCGGATGCTGAAATGCGTTAAGGCTCAATAAACAGTTGACAGTTGACAGTTGACAGTTGACAGCGAATTGATAAGAATGGAGATTTAAACTCCGTTCTTATCACAATCTGCCTTCATGCTGGTGCTTCAAACCCCTGCTATTCGGTCAGTAGGGAAACCCTAAGTTTTTTTAGTAATCTTAAGACTGGCGCACCATAAGAATAGACTGTCAACTGCTGTGCCCTGAGCGTAGTCGAAGGGGTCAACTGTCAACTGTCAACTGTCAACTGTCAACTATTTACGCTACACCGTAGTCAGTATACGGTCGTTTGTATGGGGGTTGCAATCCCAAAACAATATCCTCTCTTGGCACTCCCATTGCAACTAATTCCTCCGCTGGATTTTGGTCGGTTAAATTTTGCTGAAGCCAGATTTTTCCATCTTTGATGTCAATGTGAATGATGCTTCGATAAATTCGGTTAAGGTGTTCCCAGCCGACATTCATCCACTGATAATGATCTCGTTCTGTGTCGCAGATAAGTTGCACTTCGACTTCATCATCGGAAACATCATCTTCGGCATAACGGGTGATTAATGTCTGAACGTATTGACGGTATTGAGCTAGTTTATCCATTGCACAATTACCTCATTTGTTGGTTAATCAGGACTAATATCAATTCGGGTTACATCGGAATTAATATTACCCAAAATCAGGAGACGGCAGTGCCGTTTCCCTACAATTAATCTGGCGTAGGGACACGGCACTGCCGTCTCCTCGCTTGTCATTCCGGCGCAGCCGGAATTGATATAAAGTCTTTTTTAGTCCCGATCATATCGTTTCCTTGCCTTTCTTCTTAGCTGCCGATTTCCGAGTTTTTGGAGTAGCAATTATTTCTGGTTCTTCCAAAATAACATCTTCTTCGGTTAATTTACACAAGTCGTTTAAGGAAAATTTTTGTTGGGATTCGAGTTCGTTTAGCAAGTTTGAGGCTGTTTCTAATATGTGCTTTCCCTGTCGGAGTTGGATGGTAGTTTTATTTTCGATCGCATCCTGCAACACAAAAACTGATACAATTTGCCAAATATCTAAATCATCACCGATGACATCGCACTGAGAGACGATTTTGCCGTTTTCGGGGACGTGAATCCCTAAGCCGGAAGCTTGGATCAGCGGCTGGATTTCTGTTATGCTTAAATCCGCAAGGTCGGTAATTTTATGTTCGAGGGATACGAAGTCTGCTAAATCTGGTAAGTTGATTGATTCTGCTGCTACAGCGTCGAATTTGAAGGTGAGAGTTTGGTTTAATGGATCGGAAATGGCGTAAATTGATTGGATTTGCGATCGACTAACTGCACCTTTATCAAAAAAATCTTCGCCTAGAGGTGCGATCGTCTTCGTTGGCGTAGCCCCCGTAAGGGCGGGATTCGCGATCGCAATTTTACCATTTTCCGCCACCTCCAAAATCTCCAAATTAACCAAATTCGTCGCCGCAGTCTTCACAAAAACCCGATCCAACCCCAACAAATCCGCCAACTCCTGCAAAGTTGGCGCAGGATCGAACTCCACACCCGCCCGCAAAATGAACTCTTCCAATACATTAAACTCGCGAGGTTCGCTAATCGTCACTTCCAGCGGAGTTTGGCGAATTGCAAAGCGGAATTCACGCGCCGCCAACACCGACAAATCAGGGTTTTGTTGCTCAATTTGTGCCGCTAGCGAACTTAAATTCGCATCAATTTGTTTAGCCGATGACGCTAGCAACATCTACAAAACCTCCGCAGTGACGCACCGTTTTTGAAACTTCCTGATACATTTTTCCGACAGTACCTGTTTGTTGCGTAAATAAATCGTGACAGCCGACAACTATTAACAATTCTTGAGCGCGAGAAAAAGCCACATTCACCCGTTCCGGTTCCTTAGCAAATCCAATATCGCCTCTAATATTATTGCACACAGTGCTGACAATAATCACAGGTCTTTCCATTCCTTGAAAGATGTCAACCGTACCTGTGCGGATACTCAAAGATGGGAATCTTTCGGCGGCGATTCTATCTTTAATTGCATTCAATTGAGCACCGTAAAAAGTAATGATTCCGATTTCCTTCGGCGGTTCACCCTCTACCATTTTAGGCCGCCAAGCGGTTTCCATCTGTTCGCACAAAAGCTCGATCGCGTCAATCTCCCTGACATTCAACCGCGAAGTACCCTGTTTCCCCTCCTCAAACCCTTGTCCCACGGGCGTTTTCACCCACAGGATGTGATTGTTTTCTTTGATGGTGTCACCTGCGAGATGGTGCGCGCGTCTCGTGTCTGCTTCCAAAATCCCGCAGTTGAGCTTTTGCTGGTAAAACTGATTGATTGCGCCCATGATTTGCGGGTGCATTCGGTACTGAGTTGTCAGCATTTTTTTAATACCGTCGTCAGCTTTTTCAAACAATATTTTGAACAGCGATTCTTTGATAAAGCTAAGTTCGTCTCCGGTACAACCGATGTCTTCGGCGATGTCGTCGATCGTACTTTGATTAAACATCGGCGGCAATTGCCTGTGATCGCCCACTAATACTAATTTTCTGCCCTTCAAGGCGGGGATTAATAACTCGGGCGGAGTGCATTTACTAACTTCGTCAATGATGACTGCATCAAAGCTGGGAAAGTTTTTGCTAAAATCAAAGCTGGCAGCTTGCACGCAGGTAATGCCGATGACGTTCGCGTTGTCAATATAAATTTGCTTTAAATCTTGACGGTCTTTTTCTGACGGATGGCGGAGTTTTTCAATCCAATCTGTGACGAAGTTTTGAGAACGATTGAGGGCAGTTTCTTCTCGTTCTAATTCCCGCTGCCAATGCTTGAATAAACGCTTGATTTTGCTTAAAAAATCTACGCTGAATAATCCGGTACTGGGAACTTCTATTTGGTATTTAGTCGGGATATTTTGCCATGCTGATTCCCACCAACTTCTCTCTACGATTAATTCTGCTGTGGGCTGCTGTTGTTGCAGTTGAGTCGTAATTTCGTTCAATTCTGTTTGAAGTGTCGCGAGTTCCTCCTGTGCAGTTGTAGCGGCAATTTGCAGTGGGGATAGTTGCTCGTCAAGAGTAGTTTTGACAACTTCCAAAATCCCGAACGGATCTAAGTCAGCCAGGGATTTTTTAAGCTGAATCACACTGGTTTTCCAACTATCAACTTGCTTGAAAAACTGCTGCGGTTGTTCCCAAATATTCGACTTTTGCGCGAGATATTGTTGGGCGAGAATCCGCAACTTGTCTGGAACCTTTGACTGTTCTACAATTGCTTGCAATTGATTCGTAACTTCGCTAATTTTTAAGTTCGCTTCTTGCTGCGCGGCTTCTACTTGAACTTGGGCGGCGGATATTTGCTGCTGGCTGACGGTTTGACCGATTTTATCTAATAACTGTTGCTGCTTAATTAGTTGTTGTTCGGTTTCGGTTTTCAGGGGAACTATGCACTGGCGGGCGTTTCCGAGAATAGTATGCAGCAATTCTTTGACTAGCCGATCGAAGGTTTCTTGAATTTGATTTTGGTGCAAGGATTGACTGTAAAATTGTTGGATGTTAGCTAAGAAAGTGTCAGCTTTTTCGAGGATAAATTTGCGCTGGCTTTGACTGACTTGGGAATAGCTGGCGAAGTCTTTGGCTAGTTGTTGCCATTGCGCCCGATCGCCCGCAGCGAGCACGATCGGCATTTGAATCAAATTTAGGTGCAAAAACTCGCTAAACCGGAACTGCTGCCCTTGAATGTCCTTAAAACCCGCGCTGGCTTCATGGGCGATCGCCTTTTGCAGTCTTTCCAAATCGGGCAAACTGACTTTACACTTCGGCGGGACGATCGGCAATTTGAGCGATCGGGCAATTTTCAAAAGTCCTGCGGGCAATTCTACCATATCATCCGTCAGCATCGCGCCCGTTTCCCAGCAAGATTGCACAACAGTATAAAGTCGGGTATCCGCCGTCTCAATCCACTCTGCAACGGCGACGACAACGGCGGCAATTTCTGCTTTTCGCAGTTCCAAATTACTGATTTTCTGTTCGAGATTGTGGCGGTGTGTCTGATTTTGCTTGTCGCCCAACTCGAGTTGATTCACAGCATCCGACAACTGGCGCGACACCCGCAACGACTCCGCAACCCCTGACATGGCGTGACAAACCTCCTGGGCGCGATCGCCCGCCGTCTCAAATTCGGATAATTGTGCTGCTACAGTTTCCCGCAACCAAACCGCAATCCCAAACGCACCGCAACTAGGGCGATCCAATCCTATTTGAATAGTATGGTTGACGCAAAGCCGCACATTTGCCATAAAGTTTTCGACTAAAACATTGCCTTCAGAATAAGGTTTTAGTTTCGGCATAAACTCGGAAACTTCTGAAGATTCCCAGTTAATCTCCGGCGCCGCCAGTAAATTTGCCAGCCCATCAACCAAAGACGCAATCTCGCTTTTAGCAGTTAAACTTAATTGATACGCTGCTGATTGCGCGGTCAACTTTTCCTCAACCTCCGCCTTCCCGTCGTGCAGGTATTTTTGTTCCTTAAAAAAAGCTCTCTCGGCGGCCGAGTAGGCATTAAATCTGTCGAAATCTGCCAGCAACCGCTGTAAAGATGTGACATTAATCTGACGCTGCGACAGTTTTTGTTCGCAATCAGTCGCCGTATTTTGCAGCCAAGTGCCGATCGCATTTTCCTCTAAAAACGGCTGGCCTTCCTCCTGTACCTTATGGGCTTTTCCCTTTCGCAAAGCCCGAATTGCCGGATTGTGAACCAACCGACTCAAAGCATTATCAACGGCTAAATTTGCCTGAGAAGCAATCAAAGTTTTCCCGCCCTGACGCGCAATTTGATAGCAAATTTCCGCAATCACCGTCGTTTTCCCGGTTCCTGGCGGCCCTTGAATCAAAATTAAATCCCGCGCCGAAAGCACCATTTCTACGGCAGCGAGTTGATCGTCGTTAGCATTGCGATTTAATAAATTTTCCCGATCCAATTTTACCAGCTTGTCGGGAATTCTCGCCTCGGAAGAGTCAAATAAAAACTCGCTTAAATAGGGATTTTGAGCGCGGCCATCCGCCAGCATCTTTAAAGCTTTCTTTTTGCGATCGATCTGACTGATATCGCCCGCCGCCTCGAAATACAAAAATCCTTGTTTGGGAAGTTGATATCTACCGCCCGCCATGCGATCGCCCAAATCAACATCCAACTTAATCCGTAACATACCACGTTCAAATTCAATTTCCGCAATGCTACCCAAAGTCTCGCCATCGCGGCTGCTTCTGCTTCCCGGCGGCGAATCAAACAAAATAATGTCTTCATTTCTGGCTTGTTTCAGCCTTTCGCGAAAGTCGCCGACTTGTAAGGGATTCTCCTCGTAGCCGTCAAGAGTTGCCGAATTGCGATCGATTTCAAAAGTAACGATTTTGAAGCCGGAACCATAGTTATGCGCGCGGAAAGGTACACAAAATTGACGCGCTTCGGCGATGCGTTTTTCGACATTTAAGAAAGTGTGCCAAACTTTTAATTGTTCGGTTGTTGGTATGTGTCTCTCGTCCCAAAATGGCATTTGTTGGACGCGGGCGATCGACTTTGCAGGAATTGGCGATCTACTTTTCGGCAAAAGTCGCAACTGTACCGCCAAAGCATAGCCATCTTTTCTACCTCTAGGAAGCGCCACCAAACCAGCATCCAGCAGTTTCAACCCGCCGATTCCGTCTTCTATCCGTACAGTTGCTAACAAGCGTAAAGTGCGATTCCCTTCGGGATAGCTTCGCTTCACGGCTTTTTGCAACAATTCCGGTAATTTAAAATCATCTCGATCCGTAGCAAGAATCAACTCCCAGATTTCCTCTTCAGAAAATCTCTCATTTACCTTTTGGCGCCGCACGTAGAAAAGACTGGGGGATTTACCGGCTATTTCCGACATCACAACTTCCGCCCGATCTCTGCATTCCCAATCGCAATATTTCGCTAAAGCCGCTTCTCCTTCAACTTGACCAATAAATTTACTAATTGTGCGATCGCCACTAAATTTATATCCCCAATCTTCTGCTACTAAAGATGGCATATTTTGATTTTAGATTTTGGATTTTAGATTTGAGATTGGATTTAAGATTAGCATATTGGAAGACTGGGCGGTTAGAAACCGCGTCTATACAGGCGAAACCCAAGGTGGTTTTACAGTCATCAGAGAATTAGGTACGTTGTTGGGATGCGAGCCCTCTTTATATATACGCCTAAAGAGGGCTGAAGCCCAACAACGTACCTTTGTTAATTCTGCACAATAAAATCAAAAGGGCGAATGATGGGAATTGAACCCACGAATGGTGGTACCACAAACCACTGCCTTAACCACTTGGCTACACTCGCCATAACGTTTTTAACTATAACATAACATCTCAGCACAAGTCTAGGGGTAAAGCAAAAAAATTTCAAAATATTTTTCAGCCTCCCTAAACCGATCGGTACGCCTCTAATCGCCGATTTAGCGGACAAGAGTGGAAAACCCATACATATAACCATCATTGCGGTGAACAGTTTTGCAGTATTTGTGACG